>NZ_JBHSEL010000043.1:0-109565 GCF_042653845.1 Daeguia caeni
GTGCTTCTTCTGGGGCATTCCAACGTCCTCCTACGGCTCAATAGCCTACTTCAGGGAGGACCACTTTTCAGGGGGCAGACCATCTAAACCAATGCTTCGCAGAAGCTTCTGCAAGGTGTGAGAATACCGAATATGAATAAATTGCGTCAAAAAAACCATCATTGAATGGTAAACTGCCAGATGGGTCCAGCAATATTGCCTGCCCGCGCACCCTGGTTTCCTTGCAAAGCGATAAAGCTTCAGGGTCAACATCAGCAAGATACAGATTGTCTGAGCTTACGGTCTTTTGAAATAACCGAGCAATACGCCCCCACCCTACTCCAAAATCTAGAACTTTAGATTCCAGCGTAAGATGCCCAATATCGCTTACAATTTGGGCAAAGGGTATGACTTCTTCTATCGCAGCCTGTCCACTTCTGCCAACAAAACGTTCCTGTATATACGCAGGAGGAAAGCCGGGTGCTTCAGGAACAGGTTGTGATACGCTCGATTTTATCTTTTCTGCCCATTCTAACATGATATCTCCCCCAATAAAGTCATCATGGAATGAGTTTCAATGATAAAGCTCAAATTGTCTATAATTTTAAATTATCCGAGTGGCATGATTTTCTTTCAAGAAAGAAATATTTTACAACATTTAGGCCAAAAACCGTATCTTTAAAAGTATCTTCCTTGGGTCATTGTGGCGGATACATTGTAATCAGGATGTTCATATCCATCGCTGTGACTATCGCAGCAATCCAGGCGACGCGCTGCACCAGTTATCATCGCGTCGGTGTCATTTATAACAGCAGCGTCGCTGCTCTAGCGGTTTTGTGTATCCTTTTGCTTGTCCGGCAAATTGCGCAGCAAGATAATGAACGGCTGAAATGCAGCGGTCATGTTCGGCCTTCAGGATATTATCGGACATTATTGATGATGCGGTGGATGCATCCGGATCCCGAAATACGCAAAAGGAAAACATTTCTGCGGCCTGCAACGCCGCATCCATATCGACAGATCATTCGGGGTTGTCTTGGAGAAATGGTACGGTCGGTAGGAGTTGAACCTACGACCTCAGGAGCCACAATCCTGCGCTCTAACCAACTGAGCTACGACCGCATACCATATCAAACGAAGCGCATTACGCTTTCGACAGGGCGTCACATACGGAGAATCGTTCGAGATTGCAAGTGATTATAGCAGGCTTTTTGCAGAAATTGTGATTCATCACAGAAATGACGCAGTGGCTGTGAAAAATCGCAACATAATCCTTATCATGAGGCCCAAGGTGCTGCCGTGGAATTTGTACAGGAGCCGGCTTGTTGTGAAGAACCCCAGCGGCATTAACTAAGGCGAGAGAAAGTCCCGGACAAATGGGCCGAAAATATGGACCATAAGCGCCAAGAGGCTTATTAACGGGTTGTTAAGGGTTTAACACGCGGTTGGAGCAGTAAGGGCCAGCATGTCAGGATCATATCCTTTCATCGATATCGTCGCGCTGGACAGCGTCCGCGAAGGTTTTGCGCGCGGCAATGCCCAGCTTGTGCTGACACGTGATCTCAACACTGTTCTATGGGCCAATGGTGCCGGTGCCCGTCTTTTTGGCTTCGATCATGTCGATGCGATTCTGGCCAATGGCATTGATCTGACGGTCGCCGCAAGGCGTCAGATTGAACTTGCCCTGTCGCAGCCGGAACAGCAGCGCCAGCCCGTTTCCATACGCCTTGGCGCGACCCTCACCCGCATTTCGATCAGGTCGATCACGCTCAATGATGGTACCTCCGCCCTGCTGCTTGAGGCAGACGGTCAGTCGTCGGCTCTGTCCGCCGTCATCGATGGTCTCGGCGATGAAAACACCTTTGTCGCGCTGATTGATGCGACGGGTGAGATTGTTGCCGCATCCGGGGCATTTTCTTCCTTCGCGATTGCCAGAAGCACAATTGAGGATCTGATTGTCGAGGCAAGGGATGCAGTGCTGCTAAAACGACGCATCCGCGCCGGACACACCGCTTTGCCCGGTGCCATTGCGCGCATAAAGGATGATCCGGCGCTGCATATTCTTCTCGTCGTGGCTGAAAAGAGCGGCAAGGATGGCCAGCAACAGCCTGCATCCGAAGCAATACCTGCCACACCGGCCAGCAAGCCCTTTGTCTTTGACCCGGAAGCCGGCCCTGCCCGCTTTGTCTGGCGCATCAATGCCGATGGGGTCTTCAGCGAAATATCACCTGAATTTGCCATCATTGTCGGTCCGAATGCCGCCGATGTGACCGGACGGCGTTTTGTCGATGTCGCCAATGTCTTTGGCTTTGATACGGATGGCACGATTGCCGGTTTGCTGCAGCAGCGTGGCACATGGTCGGGCGTGCGGGTGTTGTGGCCGGTGGAAGGCACTAGCCTGCGTGTACCAGTTGAGCTTGCCGCCCTGCCGGTTTATTCGCGCGACCGGGATTTCATTGGCTATCGCGGGTTTGGCCTGGTGCGGCCGGCAGAAGCTGAAAATGATCCGGAACAGATTGGCCTTGCCCTTGCCGGTGGCATTCCGCAGCATCGCAAGGTTGAGGCGCCGCGCCCGGACGATGACCGTGAGGACGATACGTTGGCGCTGACACAGGAAATTGCCAATGATGATCGCCCTGTCCGAGCAGAACAGGAATCGGAAGTTGTCGTTGAACTGATCAATGCCTGCGCCCGGGAAAAGGTCGCGGCAGATGCTGAACGCCAGACAAGGCAGAAGGAACGGACACATCGCCCGGAAGGTGGCCTGACCCCAAGCGAGCGCAATGCGTTCCGCGAGATTGCAGAACGCCTGCGCAGGCAGGGTCTGGCAGGCACGGAACAGGAGAAACCACCCTTTTCCGATACATTTCCGGCCGGGGAAGCGCCGGCATCAGCCGACTTCACGGATGAGGTGAAGGATGAGGCGGAAGATATAAGCCTGCTTGCGCATTTGCCGGTTCCGGTCATCATCCATTCGGGCGGCGTGGTGCATTATGTCAACCAGGCCTTTCTGGATCTGTCCGGCTATGCTTCGATTGAAGACATTGAGGCCATTGGCAGCATTGACGCCCTGTTTAACAGCGAGCCGGATGACAGCGGCAGCTCACCGGGCATGGTTCTGCGTTGTGCCGATGGCAGCGAACAGATTGTCGATGCGCATTTGAATGCCGTGCCATGGCGCGGTGGCCGCGCCCTTATGCTGAGCCTGTTGCAGCAGGCAGCCGAGCCTGATGCGGCAGCAGCGGAAAGGGAAGAGGCTGCTGCAAAGGATGAAGCACTCTCGGCCCTTCAGGCCGCCATTGATGAACTGGAAACCATTCTTGATACGGCCACCGACGGTATTGTCCTGATCGATTCGCAAGGCCGTATCCGTTCGATGAACAATTCGGCTGCTGCCTTGTTTGGCTATGAGCGCGCAGATACGGAAGGCAAATATTTTGCCATGCTGTTTGCCGCCGAAAGCCAGCGCATTGCGATGGATTATCTGCACAGCCTGTCGGGCAATGGCGTGCTCAGCGTGCTCAATGATGGCCGCGAAGTGATTGGCCGTGAGGCCAAGGGCGGCCATATTCCGCTGTTCATGACCATCGGCAAGCTGCCGCAATCGGGCGGCTATTGTGCGGTTCTGCGCGACATCACCCACTGGAAGCGTACGGAAGAAGAGCTGACCAATGCACGCAAGGCAGCCGAACGGGCTTCGAGCCAGAAGACCGATTTTCTCGCCCGCATCAGCCATGAAATCCGCACGCCGCTGAACGCCATCATTGGTTTTTCCGAACTGATGGCGGATGAAAAATTCGGCCCCATCGGTAATGAGCGTTACAAGGATTATCTGCGCGACATCAACCGTTCCGGCAATCATGTCCTGGCGCTGGTCAATGACCTGCTCGATATTTCCAAGATCGAGGCAGGCGGGCTGGATATGCAGTTCGAGGCGGTGTCGCTGAATGATGCCATTGCCGAGGCAATTGCGCTGATGCAGCCGCAGGCCAATCGTGAACGCGTCATCATCCGCTCAAGCTTCCAGTCGAACCTGCCTGATATTGTGGCGGATGCGCGTTCCATCAAGCAGGTTGCGTTGAACCTGCTGTCGAATGCCGTCCGCTTTACCCCGCCCGGTGGTCAGGTCATCATCTCGACCAGCTACGAACTCAATGGCGATGTTGCCTTGCGCGTACGCGATACGGGTATTGGCATGACCAGGGCGGAAATCGAACAGGCCATGAAGCCGTTCCAGCAGGTCAATGCCGCGCAGAGCCGCGTGGCCGACAATGCACGCGACTGGCGCAATGAAGGCACCGGCCTTGGCCTGCCGCTCACCAAGGCCATGGTTGAGGCAAACCGCGCCCATTTCACGATTGATTCCATTCCGGGCCGTGGCACCGTGGTTGAAGTGATCTTTCCCCCGACGCGGGTTCTTGCCGGCTGAAACGCCCATGAAATTGGCGTAAGGACGGCATTGCAGCCGTCTTTTTACGCGATTTTTAATATCTGTTTGTAATATTTGCCTGATTTTGCTTATTTACTGGTCGATGGCTTTCTGATTGCTGTCCGGACTAAAGCTGTTCCAGGACAGGTGGGAACTGGTTTGCCACCCGGGAACTGCTGAAGAACAAAGACGATTGGATGCTTTATGCATTGGCCGAGACTTGCGCGTATTGTGATCGCGTTTGCCATTTTCTGCGCTGCCGGCGCCGCAACCCTGCTGGCGATTGCGCCATTTATTGTCTCCACCGATGCCATCCGCATCCGCGTGGCACAGGAAATCAGCGCCTGGACGGGCTATAGCGTCTCGCTGCAAGAGGCTCCCCGGCTCAAGGTTTTCCCTGTCCTGAGTGCCTCTCTCAAGGGGGTGACGCTCAGTAAGATGAGTGTGCATGGCGAACTGCCCTTCATGCGTGCCGATCAGATCGAGGTCGAGCTTTCGCCCTTTGACGCGCTGATGGGGCATATTTCCTTCACTGAAACCCATATCATCCGGCCACGTTTCAATCTGAACGGGCCTGTGGTCAGTTTCAATGAATTGCTGGACGCGCTTGCCAATTCGAATGGACGGCTTGGCACCGCCATTCGCGCGCAGCGCGAACTGATCGTGAATGGCGATGGCAACCAGTCTGCCGCCGGTCAGGCGGCAGAGCGCGTGTCGCAACCCTTTGGCCGGGTTGTCGTGCGCGATGGCACGATTTTCTTTGGTGCTTCAGAGGACAAGGACGCCGGGGAAAAGGATGCGGCCGACAGAAACGAGGAAATCACCGGCATAAATCTGACGCTTGACTGGCCGCTTACCACAAGTGCTGCCACGCTGAAGGGCAAGGCCGTCTGGCGCGGCGAGGAAACGCAGATCGACATTACCGCCGCACAAGCCCTGCAACTGCTGGCTGGCGGCATGTCGGATCTCACCGCCAACCTGAATTCCAGCCTGTTGAGCCTTACCTTTCAGGGCAAGGGCAATATTTCGAAGGATCAGATATTTGAAGGCAATGTGTCGGCACGGACGTCGTCACTCAATACGGCGCTGCGCTGGCTCAATCTTCCTGCCATCATGGGCAATCATGAGTTCGGCAATGTCAATCTGGCCTCCAATATCAATGCCACGCGCCGGCGCATCAAATTTGCCGATGTCAACATGACCGCCGATGGCAGCCAGGCAAAGGGCGTGCTTGAACTCATGCTGGAAAATGCCCAGCCGGCACTTACCGGTACGCTTGCCTTTGAAAGGCTGGATCTGCGCAAGCTGTTTTCCGTCTTCGTGCCCCTGCCGGAGGATCGCGCGCTTTCGCCGAATGAGCGCGGGGAAGCCATGCAGGACGAGATTGACATGTCGGTCATCGACCGGGCGGAGGTTGATCTGCGGCTTTCGGCGCAAAATGCCTCTGCCGGCCCGATCAGCCTCACCGATCTTGCCGCGACGGTGCAGATACGCGGTGGTCGCGCGATTTTCGACATTGGCGATGCCAAGGCCTTTACCGGCACGCTGCAGACCAATGTGCAGATCGTGCGCGACCTGAAAAGCGCCAATGGTGAGCTGCGCTTTACGGCCAGCGATATTGACAGCGCCGCCTTTTTAAGGGCGCTTGGCGTGAAACAGCCCTTCATCAGCGGCAAGGGTAATATTTCCCTGTTCATGAAGGGGCCGGTGCATCGCTGGTCGACACTTCTGACCAATGCTGTCGGCAATGTGCGGGTGGAATTGCGCAATGGTCAGATGCAAGGCTTCAATCTGCAGGATTTTCTGGCCAGGGCGCAAAGCGAACGCTTCTTTGCCCTGACACGCAAGGACAATGTGTCGCTCGCCTTTACCCGGCTTGATCTGAAGGCCAATCTGGTTGACGGTGTTGCAACGCTGGAAAGTGCCCGGCTGGAGACGCCGGAAGCAACGCTCAACCTTGCCGGCATCGTGCCCTTTGTGGACCGCAGTCTGGCGTTGAGCGGCGAGGTCATCTTCCCCTCGCCCCGACAGGCAGAATCGCAAGATGCGCCAGGGCAGCCGGACAATATGGCCGCGCCAGCCATGCCTGCACCCGTAAAACCGTCCCTGAATTTTTTCGTCGGCGGTTCGTGGGATCGCCCGTTCATTTCACCGGCAACAATAGGCAACGAGCCGTAAACCTGCCCGGTACATTGCGCTTCTGTCCAATCTTCGCCGGTGATCCCGGGTCGTTCGGATGCCTGTTTGCGTAACAGGCAGACATGGTCATCCGCCCATTCGGAATGCCGCCTGTTCGTCGCGCATGCGCTGCACTTTACGACGCTTGTTGATCACGGAGGCGATGATGACACCTGTGGTAACCAGCGCAATCAGGATGGTACAGATGGCGTTGATTTCCGGCGTAACACCACGACGCATCTGGCTGTAGATCTTCATCGGCAGAGTGCTGGCGCTTGGACCGGAGGTGAAGCTTGCGATCACGAGATCATCAAGCGACAGGGTGAAGGCCAGCATCCAGCCCGAAATGACCGCTGGCATGATGACCGGCAGCGTGACCTTCATGAAGGTCGTCACGGGCGGCGCGCCAAGATCCATCGCCGCTTCTTCCAGCGAACGGTCAAAGCTCAACAGACGCGACTGCACCACAACCGCGACAAAACACATGGTGAAGGTCATGTGGGCAATGACAATGGTCCAGAAACCGCGGTCGAAATTCATCGCAACAAACAGAAGCAGCAGCGACAGGCCGGTAATGACATCCGGCATGACCAGCGGCGCATAGACCATGCCGGAAAACAGGATGCGGCCACGAAACCGCGTATAGCGGGTAAGCGCCAAGGCAGCCAGGGTGCCAAGCACGGTGGCAACCGTTGCCGAAAGAAAGGCAATGCGCAACGTGATCCAGGCTGCTGCCATCAGCGATTCATTGTTGAGCAAGCCACGATACCATTTGGTCGAAAAGCCAGCCCAGACAGTGACAAGCTGGGATTCATTAAAGGAAAAGATCACCAGAATGACGATCGGCAGATAAAGAAAGGCAAAGCCCAGCACCACCGAGACAATATTGAAGCGTGACCAACCGCCCTGCATGGCCTAGCCCTCCTTTTCCTGCTGGCGCGCCTGCGCCTGCTGGAAGACGACAATCGGGATGATCAGGATGACGAGCAGCACCACGGCAACGGCCGAGGCAACCGGCCAGTCGCGATTGGAGAAGAATTCGTTCCAGATCGTCTTGCCGATCATCAGCGTTTCCGAACCGCCCAGAACGTCAGGTATGACGAATTCGCCGATCGCCGGAATGAAGACCAGAAAACATCCGGCCACCACGCCCGGCAGCGACAGCGGGAAGGTGATTTTCCAGAAGGCGGACAAGGGCGTGCAGCCGAGATCCTGTGCGGCCTCGATCAGCGAATAATCCATCTTTTCCAGCGACGAATAGATCGGCAGCACCATGAATGGCAGATAGGAATAGACAATGCCTATATAGACCGCCGTATCCGTGTTGAGGATTGTCAGCGGTGAATCGATGACATGCAGCGTCATCAGAAACTGGTTGAGCAGACCTTCCGGCTTCAGGATGCCGATCCAGGCATAGACGCGGATCAGAAATGATGTCCAGAATGGCAGGATCACCAGCATGAGCAGGCTTGGCCGGATCGTCTTTGGCGCGCGTGCAATGCCATAGGCCATAGGATAGGCCACAAGCAGTGTCAGCACCGTTGAAATGGCGGCAATGCGTACGCTCGACAGATAGGCCAGATAATAAAGCGGATCGTCCAGCAGCCAGAAATAATTGTCGAAGGAAAGCCCGTGGATCTTGGCCCAGACCGCAGCAAAGCCTTCGGAAAGATCAAAGCTCGGCGTATATGGCGGAATGGCCATCGTCACCTGAGACAGTGAAATCTTGAAGACGATGAAAAAGGGAATGAGAAAAAACACCAGCAGCCACAGATAGGGGATCGCTATCACAAGGCGTCTGGTAATGGCTGCGACCAGCTTCTGCATGAATGCCTCCTTAGGCCGTCAGCACCAGACCGGCATCGGTATCAAAGGATACCCATACGCGTTCATCATAGGTGAGCGGATTTTCCGTGCGGCGCGAAGCATTCAGGCTTGCGGCCTTGATCGTGTGCCCATTGGCAAGGCGAACATGGAACACCGTCATGTCGCCGAAATAGGCAATATCCCACAATTCGCCCTCGACCGCGTTGACGGCGGCATTTTCCGGCTTTTCGCGGCTGATGCGGGTTTTTTCCGGCCGCACCGCAAACCAGACCTTCTGGCCTTGCTGCAGCTTTTCCTGTGTTTCGGTGCGAATGGTGAAATCATAGGTTTCGGCTGCGATTTCCGCTTCGCCGGAACCTGCCTTCACCACTTCGCCCTCAATCATGTTCACATTGCCGATGAAGTCTGCAACGAATTTCGAGCGCGGCGCTTCATAGACTTCGGCAGGCGTTGCAACCTGCATGATGCGCCCCTTGTCCATCAGCGCAATGCGGTCGGCCATGGTCATGGCTTCTTCCTGATCATGCGTGACGATGATGAAGGTCAGGCCAAGTTTGACCTGCAGGTCCATCAGTTCAAACTGGGTCTCCTCGCGCAGCTTCTTGTCCAGCGCACCTAGTGGCTCATCGAGCAGCAGCACTTTCGGCCGCTTGGCCACCGCACGTGCGAGTGCCACGCGCTGGCGCTGGCCGCCAGACAGCTGATGCGGCTTGCGCTTGCCATATTTTTCCAGCTTGACCAGTTTCAGCATCTCGGCCACGCGCGCATCGATCTCCGATTTCGCCATGCCGTCCTGCTTCAGGCCAAAGGCAATATTGCTTTCCACCGTCATATGCGGAAACAACGCATAGGACTGGAACATCATATTGACCGGACGCTTGTAGGGCGGAATGCCGCGCAGATCCTGACCATCCAGCATGATGCGTCCGGAGGTGGGCTCCTCAAAGCCTGCCAGCATGCGCAGAAGCGTTGACTTGCCACAGCCGGAAGCCCCCAGCAGCGCAAAGAATTCGCGGTGAAACACATTGAGCGAAAGATTGTCGACCGCGGTAAAATCACCAAAGACTTTCGTCACATTTTCAAAGGAGATAAACGGTTTTGCCGTCGGATCATTCCATGGTGCAAATTTGCGACGGAAACTGCCAAATGATTCCATTTTATCCCCCAGGCGAGATGCTGCTTCGCATAAATGATGCGGTTGCTGCGCATCCGGTTCATGCGGTCTTGTACGTATTGAGCGGCCCATTGCAAAATGCATGAGCCGCTCCAATCATCCGCCTGCCTTGCGCAGACGGATCATGTGTTCGACCGGGCCTGTTATTGCCCGGTGACGATCTTCGTCCAGACGCGGGTTGCAACGCGCTGGGTCTTGGCGTCGTAAGGGGTCGGAACGAAGAGCTTTTCCATGACCTCTTCCGTCGGATAGATTTCCGGATCATCGAGAATTTCCTTGTCGATGAACTCCTGCGATGCCTTGTTGCCATTGGCATAGAACACATAGTTCGTCGCCTTGGCCGCCACTTCCGGGCGCATCATGTAGTTCATGAATTCCAGTGCTTCCGGAACGTGCTTGGCATCGGCCGGAATTGCCATCTGGTCAAACCACATCATCGCGCCTTCCTTCGGGATGGAATAGCCGATCTCAACGCCCTGATCGGCCTTTTCGGCGCGATCAGCGGCCTGGAAAATGTCACCCGAATAGCCGACCGCCATGCAGATATCGCCATTGGCGAGTGCATTGATATATTCCGAGGAGTGGAACTTGCGGATATTTGGACGAACCTTGAGGTAAAGTTCCTGCGCCTTTTCCAGATCGGCCGGCGACGGCGAATTCGGATCAAGACCAAGATAGTTCAGCGCCGGGCGCAGCATTTCGCTGGCTGAATCAAGCACGTAAATGCCGCAATCCTTGAGCTTTGCCGATTTTTCCGGGTCGAACAGAACATCCCAGGAGTCGATCTCGTCGGTACCAAGCGCAGCCTTGACCTTTTCCTTGTTATAGCCAATGCCTGTGGTGCCCCACATATAGTTGATCGAATATTCGTTGCCCGGATCGTAGGTTGCCGCGCGCTTGGAGATTTCATCCCACATATTCTTCAGGTTCGGCAGCTTTTCCTTGTCGAGCTTCAGGAAAACACCGGCCGGGATCTGGCGTCCCAGAAATTCGCCCGACGGCACCACGAGGTCATAGCCGCTGCCACCAGCCAGAAGCTTGGTTTCCAGGATTTCGTTGGAATCATAGACGTCATAGACAACCTTGATCCCGGTCTCCTTGGTAAAGTCTTTCAGGATCGAATCGTCGATATAATCCGACCAGTTGTAGATATTGACCACCCGTTCCTCCGCGGTTGCGGTCGCGGTGGCTGTTGCGGCGACTCCGGCAATGACTGTCGTGGCCAGAAGAAAGGACTTGATCCCCATCATTTTCTCCATTCTGCACTGACCTTGCGGGTGCAGTTCAAAGGTGGCTTTACTGTGTTTATTGCTCACCTTTTTAGATTGCGACTGTTTCGTCAACTGCTGGATTGAGTATCGAACACAAAAATATTTTTGCTTACCCTTTTTACTGGAAATCAAAGACCGAAAGACCCGCCACCATTTCGTCCAGCCCCAGCGGTCGGGTAAGCGGCGGTTCGGCGCGTGTAATGCAGCCCTTGCGCTCGCAAAGCCGGCAGGCTGGGCCAATGGCCATGTTTCCGGCGCGCGAAAGCGATGCGCCATAGATCGTCTCCTGCCCGGCCTCAAGCGCAGTCCCAAGCAGAATGGCAGTGCGGCGCGGACGCTCATTGAAGGCGCCCTGCGGCCCTTCCAGCGTGCGCGCAAGCACCAGAAAACTTGTACCATCGGGCAGTGCCACCGCCTCGGCAATGAGCTGCCCGGTCTGGGCAAAGGCGGCATAAACGGGTAGTTTCGGGCACTGTCCGCCAAAGCGGGTGGGAAAGCCTTCTGCTCCCGCCATGCGCAGACGGTTGCCCGCATGGTCGATTTCCATGAGGAAGAAGGGAATTGCCGCAGCCCCCGGTTTCTGCAGCGTGGTCAGGCGGTTTGCCGCCTGCTGGAACGAAACGCCAAAGCGCGAGCGCAACACATCCAGATCATAACGCATGCGCACGGCTGTATCGCGAAATGCGCGATAGGGCATCATCAGCGCATGGGCCGCATAACGGGCAAGCTCAAAACGCGCAATGCGCCTCGCCTCGCTGGTCGATAGTTTCAGCGCCTGTGTTTCGGCGCCGATCGCCACCTGCATGCGGATCAGTGCAGCTTCCATGGCGATTTCTTCGAGTTGATCAAAGGGCGAAAGCCGCTCGGAAATGAACAGTCGCTGCGAATGCCGGTCATAGCGCCGCCGCCAGTCGGGCATGGTTGCAACCGGCAGGGTGCGCACCGAAATGCCATGTTCCCGCCGCAGCCAGTCCTTCAGCGCAATGGCGAGATCGCCGTCGGCTTTCAGGATATGAAGGAAACTTTCTGCCTCCTCCTCGATGCGCTCATAATAATTCGCGCGCCGCGCCATGACATCACGCACTTCATCAAGCGGCAGGCGCGCAGCTGATAATTGCGCCTCCCTGCCCTCATGCGCCAGTAATTGTGACAGGTCTGACAGGCGCTTTTGCTGTTCACGATAGGCGCGGTAAAGTTTTACAATGCCCATGGCCGCATTGGGTGCTGCCTCGCCAATCTCGACCAGTTCCTGATCGCCCGGCAATTCGCCGGATAGAAGCGGATCGGAAAACACTTCCTTCAGGCCGCCAACCGTGGCACCGCTTTCCGATTGCAGACTGTCGAGATCAAGCTTGTAGACGCTGGCAAGACGCAGCAGCAATTGCACGGTCAAGGGGCGCTGATTGCGCTCGATCAGATTGAGATAGGATGGCGAAATGCCAAGCGCCTCAGCCATTGCTGTCTGTGTCAGGCCGCGCTCATTGCGGATACGCCTGATGCGGGGGCCTGCAAAGATCTTGCGTTCACTCACCCTGTTTGCCTCGTCATTTTTACAATTCGTGACAAGATACGCGCAATTGGACATATTGACAAGATTTACAATTTTACAAGGCGAGTCTGTCAAAACAGCTACAGCATGACCACAATTTTGCGGCGGTTTTTCTGAATTTTATCGCAGTGTCGCGGCTCCTGTTGTAAATATGGTCACAACACGGAGGCCGGATGGCTGTTCATCGTCGGCACGGAATGTTGAAATTTTTACATGGGGTTTCAGGCGCAGGATCAAGCCGTCTGATCTGACAGGAGGAAGTGTTATGAACTCACCAGCGCGCGTCAAGGAACGGGCAGAAGAACAGTCATCGAGCATGAATGCCGAACAGCAGAATGCAATCCGCATGCTCGCCAATGATCTGCATCGCCTGAATTACAGCGTCATGAAGGCAGTCGATGCCGGCGTGTCGGTGGAGCTGGTCCGTTCGGCGCGCCACCACGGCGGTGACGGCAATTGGGGCGACCTTCTGATCCCGGTCATCGTGACACATGACAAATAAGCGACAGGCGCCGGCAGCGGCGCCTGTTTCATGTTTGGTTTCGTTCTGAAAGACGGTTGGCTGTGCCCGTTTGGGCTGAAGCAATGGTCGCCTCCTGTCCGCTCTCTTGTGGGCTGGTTCGTGTCAGGCAGGCCGCAATCATTGACCATCGACACCTCCAGTCGCGCTTCCCTGTGTGCCGGCGCAATATCCTGTCTGCCAGATGGCGGCGCAATCGCCGTCCGGCCTGGACAGGGAGGCGATTTGTGTGGGAACACTGTTCTGCTCCCAAATAGGCAACCTCTTTGCGAAAGCCTTTTGCAGAAGCTTCAGGCGGCTTGACTTTCTTTGCGCTGCTTTTTTGCACGGGGCATGCTGAGCCTTTGTCATCATGGTATTTCCAGCGCAATGCAGACTTTTCCGGCGTATCAATAAATATTTTTTATTAAAAATCGTATAAAATTAAAACAACTGTAATCTTGTTCATGATGTGGCAATATTATTCAAATAACAATAACAATATTGTTACAGTCTATACAACTTGTTGGGGTACATATTAGCTGGAAAAACAATTATTTTTACTGGCGCAGAATGACTGCGTTGATAGTGTATTGAAAAAATGCATTCGTACTGTTGATAACGTAAAGGATTTGTGGATGAAAAAAGCAATTGTTGCACTTCTGGTTTCCATGACTGTGGCCAATCTTACCATGGGCAGTGCTCTGGCAGCTACACCACGAGTGACGCACAATAAACCGCTGATTGATATTGGCGATTTTGGCATCGATGTATGCTTCAGGATTCCATTTGTTGGCCAAGTCTGTGTCTGATCTTAAAGACTTATTCCAATCAGATTAGGTTTGACTTGAGCCCCGCTTCCGCGGGGCTTTTTTTTAAATTGGCTGGCAATTGGCGGTCTGTGACACATCTTTAAACAACAGGCAGGTTTTCTTCTGCCTGAAGTATAATTTTTTCATAAGTCGCCGCTTCCGCATGCAAATAAAGCTGTCATCGCAGCTTCAGTCCATTTGTCTTTGTCTGCGGACAGGGCTATCATGGATTCATACGCAATCATTTTTTGGTGCTGGATGTCAGCTGATACGCCTGAAAAGAAAGTTACCCGCGCTCCGCGTCGTCGCACGCCCGCTTATGTCAAATCGCTCCGTGGCGTGAAGAACTGGAAACAGGCCACAGAATGGCTTGCCTGGCGTGACATTGAAGACATTGAATGTATCACGCCGGATCAGGCTGGCGTTGCGCGCGGCAAGATGATGCCGTCGAAGAAATTCACGTCAAACACCTCGCTGGCCCTGCCAGGGGCAGTGTTCATGACGACGATTTCTGGCGACTATCCTGAGGATGGGCATGGCTTCCACTATCCGGAAAACGATGGTGATCTACGCCTGCTGCCCGACCTTTCAACGCTTTCAGCCGTGCCGTGGGAGACTGATCCGACGGCGCAGGTGATCTGCGATCTCGTCTATCAGGATGGGCGGGCGGTGGAATTTACCCCGCGCAATGTGCTGCGCAATGTGGTTGCGGCCTATAGCAAGCGCGGGCTGAAGCCGGTCGTCGCCCCCGAAATCGAATTCTACCTGGTGCGCAAGAATCCTGACCCGGACTATCCGCTGGTGCCGCCGGTTGGCCGGTCTGGCCGCGCCATTGGCGGCGGTCAGGGCTATTCGATCGCCGGTGTCAACGAATTCGACGAACTGATTGATGACATTTATCATTTCTCGGAATGTCAGGGGCTGGAAATAGATACGCTCATCCATGAGGAAGGGGCCGGCCAGCTTGAAATCAATCTGCGCCATGGCGATCCGGTCGAGCTTGCCGATCAGGTTTTCCTGTTCAAGCGCACCATCCGCGAGGCTGCCCTCAAGCATGATATGTATGCCACCTTCATGGCCAAGCCCATTCAGGGCCAGCCGGGATCGGCCATGCATATTCATCAGTCGATCGTGGACAAGAAGACGGGCCGCAATATTTTCACCAATGAGGATGGCAGCGAAAGCGAAGCCTTCCGTCATTTTATCGGCGGCATGCAGAAACATGTGCCCAATGCGCTGGTGATGTTTGCGCCCTATGTCAATTCTTACCGCCGCCTGACGCCGGATGCCTCCGCGCCGGTCAATGTCAAATGGGGCTATGACAATCGTACCACCGCTTTCCGTGTGCCGCGTTCCGATCCAAGTTCGCGGCGCGTGGAAAACCGCATCCCCTCCTCCGATGCCAATCCATATCTGGCATTGGCAGCCTCCCTTGCCTGTGGCCTGATTGGCCTGATCAACAAGATCGAAGCCGATCAGCCTGCCGCAACCAGCGTCAACACCAAGGAGGTGGATCTGCCGCGCGGCCTGATCGATGCAGTGGAACTGTTTGAAAACGACGAGGAATTACGCGCCATGTTTGGTGACTCCTTCGTCACCACCTATGCCGCAATCAAGCGCGCGGAATTTGAAACTTTCATGGAAGTTATCAGCCCGTGGGAGCGTGAGTTCCTGCTGCTTAATGTCTGACGGGTTCATCATGCCCTATCAAAGCCCGATTTCGCCCGGTTTCTCCTGGTATGAGGCAAGTGTTGCCGATCGTCCAACCTATCCGGAGCTGGACGGTTCCAGGCCGGCCGATGTCGTCATCATTGGCGGCGGCTATACGGGTCTGTCGGCCGCCTACCATCTGGCCAGTCAGGGGGCGGACGTCATTCTGCTGGAAGCGGCTCGGCTTGGCGACGGCGCATCCGGCCGCAATGGCGGACAGTTCGGCACGGGCCAGCGCAGCTGGGCAGAGGATCTGGAAAGCCAGTATGGTTTTGAACGCGCCAAGGCGCTGTTTGAACTGGCGGAGGAAGCCAAGGCACATCTCATCGCCTTTGCCGAACAGCATCAGATCGACATGGAATACATGCCGGGGCAGATCTCGGTTGCGCACAAGCCGCGTTATCTGAAGGATTATCAGCGCCATGTCGAGCTGATGAACACCCGCTTCGGCTACAAGCATCTGCGTTTCATCGACAGGGCGGAAGCAATCGAACTGGTGGGAACTGAGCGCTATTATGGCGGTACTTATGATGGCGGCACTGGCCATATTCATCCGCTGAAACTGCTGATTGGTCTGGGTAAAGCGGCCAAGGCGGCAGGGGCTGCGATTTACGAAAACAGCAAGGCCACGAAAATCAGCACGGCAAGCGGGCGCATCGAGGTCGAGACGGCTCAGGGCACGATCACCGCGCGCCACGCGCTGATTGCGGTCAATGCCTATGGCGGCAATCTTGAGGCAACCAGTGCCGCCCATGTCATGCCGATCCGCTCATTCATTGGCGCAACCGTGCCATTGGACGACGACAGTCGGGTCATTCCGGGCGGTGAGTCGGTGGACGATTCCCGCTTTGTCGTGCGCTATTTCCGGCGCAGCAAGGATGGGCGTCTGCTCTTTGGCGGACGCGAAGCCTATACAGCCGACAATCCGCGCGATATCACCATCCATATCCGCCGCCAGATTGCGGAAATCTATCCGGAACTTGCCAATATCGAAATCACCCATGCCTGGGGCGGTTCGGTCGGCATCACCATGCCGCGCCAGCCTTTTGTGCGCGAGGTCATGCCCGGCGTGATTGCCGCTGGCGGCTATTCCGGCCATGGCGTGATGCTGGCCAATTATATGGGCCGGCTTTATGCCGATGCGGTTGCAGGCAAGCGCGACAAGCTGAAGCTGTTTGAGGAATTGCGCATCCCGGCTTTTCCCGGCGGGCGCACGTTCCGCGCGCCGCTGCTTTTTCTTGCGCTGTCATGGTATGCGCTGATGGATCGCATCTGAGGCAATTGCCGCATCTTAACCAATTGTTCGATAAAGTGAAATATTATCATTCCGGGTAAGTTGCCCGGATTGGTGGGCCATCTGATCCATGTGATCGGTCTGGCGTTCCAACCCTTTGATTTCACGCGCATATTGCCGAAATGCTGCATGCTTTCCGGCTGGCGCTTTGTTAGGCGTAATCAGGCGATGAGCGAGCTCGAAAAGCGCAGTCAGGCTAGTGAGTGGAAGCCCCTGCTCTCCTATGCCCGTGTGTCTGGCCGTTCTGAAAAGCCTGAACCATTTGGTCCGGAGCCATTTTCTGCTCGCTCGCAGTCCCGGCCAAAAGCGCAACAGGAAGCAAGGCCCGCTGTCTCAATCGTGCCGCCCTGGGTGCCGGTGACGGAGGAGAAGCCGGGTGAGACGCAGCCGTCACAGTCTGCGCCGGAAGTCAAGCCGGAACAGGCAGTGGCGGAGCCCGCGCCCCGGACAGGCAGGAAGGCTTTCAGGCACCGTTTTTTTGCGCGTAAGAGGCCGGCTTTCCGGCTGCGCGCGCATGATCATACGTCTTGCAAGATCGTGCTTGCCGCCACGCTTCTCGGCGGCATTGCTGCTGCGCTCCATGCGCTTTTTCTGCCGCAACCGATCACGGCAACGGCCGAGCTCTATATCGGCCCGCGGCTTGAAAAGACGAAACCAGCCATTGATCTCAAAATCCTCACCCAAAGCCCTGAGCGCATGATCCTGTCGGATGAGGTGCTCAACAAGGTGGCGGCCGCAACCGGACTGGCACGCGATGCGGAATTCAACGCAGCCATGCGGCAGAGCGGATTAGCCGGCCTGTTGCAACCGGGTGAAAAAAGCGGAAAGCCGCAGGATCTGGTCGGCAGTCTGCGCGGCCATGTTGATGTCCGGCCTGCGACAGACGGAGATCATTACCGGCTTGATGTCACGACCCGCACCGGCCTGAAATCGGTCGAGATTGCCAATGCCATAGGCACGATCCTGCGTCACGAGGTCGAGGCGGCACAGCTTCAGACAAAGCAGATGCGCCTGGAGGCCATTGCCGAAAAGCAGGCGGCATTGCTGAAAGAAGTCGAAGCGGCAGAAAAGGCCCTGGCCGATTATCGCGCGACACATGGCATTGAGGGCGGCAAGACGGAGAATGTGCTTGGCGTCAATGAGATTGCGCTCGCCAAACAGCAGAATGTGAACGCTGATCTGCGCGACAGGCTGCAAATGCTTGTCGGGGCAACGGCGGCTGCAGTCGTGGCGGGAGAAGTGCCGGATTCTGCCCTGTCAGACGCGTTGATCGAATTGCGCCGGCGCTATGGCGAAGCGCGTGCGCAACTGAACCGCCTGTCAACCGAACATATGCCCACGGACAAGGTGGTGATTGAGGCGCAAGCCGCAGTCAGCAGTCTTGGCAGTGCCATCAATGCCGAGCTTGTGCGCCTGCGCAGCGCCCTGCAGGTGGAGCTAGCCCGCGCCCAGGAGCGGGAACAACAGCTTGCCGCACAGATCGAGCAGGACAAGGCGCAGGAACAGAACCGCACGGCTGATCGCGTCGCCTTGCAGGTGCTGGAGGATAATGCCGCGCAAAAGCGGGCGGCCTATCGCGCCTTTTTGCAGGAAGCGCAACAACAGACCGCCGCACTCAATGCGGCGGATATCGAAGTCATGATGGTGGAACAGGCAAGCATTGCCGCAGGCGAAAGGACAGATCAGCGCCTGATCATCATGCTGGGCGGGCTGTTTCTTGGCTTGCTGCTTGGCATATTGCTGGCGATCCTGCGCATCATCGCAAGATCGCGGCGATAAGTTAGCCTGTTATGATCAGGCAATCTTGCGCACGGTCGTGGCAATTCTGGCTGTCCTGCGTCCGCTTGCGCGCAAGATTCCGGTTGCTCCATCAAGGTGTCCGGGCTTCAGCTCCAGTGCGAGAAAACGGTGCTTTTCATAAGGGCCGGGCATGGAAAGAGCGCCGGTCTTTTCGTCTGAAAAGCCGAAGCGCTGATAATATTCCGGGTCGCCAACAAGCAGGATTGCGCCATGGCCAAGCCGGCCTGCTTCGGCAATGGCGTGCCGCATCAGCGCAGCGCCGATGCCCTTGCCAGAGACCCTGCTGTCGACGGCAAGCGGCCCCAGAAGCAGGGCGTCGACAGAGGCTGCCTGCACATGCCATAGCCGCACCGTGCCGATGAGCGCGCCATCCGCATCAAGGGCTGCAAATACCAGGCCTTCAGCCGGCAGACGCCCACGCCGCAGCTTTTCAGACGACTTGCGCCGGCGCCCCTCCCCCATGGCGCGGTCAAGCAGCGCCTCTCGTGCCGGCACATGCTCGCTTCGTTCGGCAACAATGGCAAAGCCGCCTGCGGCAAGGCCGGTCATGTCGGTCTGATGGTCAAGGATTGCGTTCATCGCGTTGATCCCGGCGCGAAGCGATGCGCGAGCGGCTCGCGCAGCTTCGATCAAATGTTGGGTTCATTCAGGCTCAAGCCAATGCCTGTCTGGTGCCGGCTGCACCAGACAGTGTTCACAGGTCTGGCAGGTACAGGTGATCAGATGACGTAGGCGCGCAGCGGCTCGAAACCGTTGAATGCCACCGACGCATAGGTCGTGGTATAGGCGCCGGTGCCTTCGATGAGAATTTCATCGCCGATGGTCAGCGAAACCGGCAACGGATAAGGCGTCTTTTCATACATCACATCCGCGCTGTCGCATGTCGGACCGGCCAGAACGCAAGGTTCGGTTTCGCCACCATCATGCGGAGTGACAATCTGATAGCGGATCGCCTCATCCATGGTTTCGGCAAGGCCGCCGAATTTGCCAATGTCGAGATAGACCCATCGCACATTGTCATTGTCGGCCTTTTTCGACACCAGAACCACTTCCGTCTTGATCACGCCGGCATTGCCGACCATGCCGCGGCCCGGCTCAATGATGGTTTCCGGAATGCGGTTGCCGAAGTGTTTGGACAGCGCATCAAAGATCGCCATGCCATAGGCCTGCGCGGTCGGCACATCCTTGAGATAACGGGTCGGGAAACCGCCGCCCATATTGACCATGCGCAGCAGGATGCCCTCTTCCGCAAGGCTGCGGAAGACCTGTGCCGCATCGCCAAGTGCGCGATCCCAGGCAGTCAGATCCGTCTGCTGGGAGCCCACATGGAACGATACGCCATAGGCATCAAGGCCAAGCTGCTTGGCATGACGCAGCACATCGACAGCCATGGCAGGAACGCAGCCGAACTTGCGCGACAGCGGCCATTCAGCACCTGCGCCATCGGTGAGCACGCGGCAGAAGACGCGGCTGCCCGGGGCAGCGCGTGCGATCTTTTCCACTTCCTCAACGCAATCAACAGCATAAAGGCGAATGCCCAGTTCATAGGCGCGCGCAATATCGCGTTCCTTCTTGATGGTATTGCCATAGGAAATGCGGTCGGGCGTTGCCCCTGCATCGAGCGCCATTTCGATTTCGGCAACCGATGCCGTATCAAAGCACGAACCAAGCGAGGTCAGCAGACGCAGGATTTCCGGTGCAGGATTGGCTTTCACCGCATAGAAAATGCGCGAATAAGGCAGGGCCTTTTCAAAGCTCAGATAATTTTCGCGCACGACATCCGTGTCAACGACAAGGCAAGGTCCATCCGGACGTCGGGTGTTGAGAAAATCGATGATACGCTGCGTTGCCATGGTCGTTCTCCCATGCGGCTTATCTCCTGCCGCTTTTGAAAGGGACAAAGTGAGCATAAGCAGACCCGTCGTGAATCCAGCCTTTGGAGGCACTGAAATCACGCGAATACTCATGCGGCGAAGGAACAACGCTGGTTAAAGCATTGGTCCGCTTTGTCTGCCTTGGCTTGGATTTGGAGAAAACCGCATCCGCACTACCGGCAATGAAGGTGTGCCTCTTCAGTAATCCCGGCTTTTGGACAGCCGGAAGACACCAGAAAGGCCCGCACCGTCGTTGCTTCAAGATGTCCTCGATCTGCTGGTTGGCCATCAGATCGACTGGAGCGGTTAGGTCCAGGTACCGTACCGATTTCCTCACCATTCGAGGTTCGGCGGACACCCACAGGCACGTGCGACTTTGGGCAGGAGGAATATAAGCGCAAATGCCTGTCCGTTCAACGACAATATTGCGCAGGGAATAATTATTTTCACGCAGGCTGCTGCATTTGCTTTCTTGTTATTGTTCATCAAAAATGACACAATCCTGCAAAGAGCCGTTTCGATCTTGACCTGCCATGCAAGTTGATGTCATGGGTTGTGAACAATGGTTAACGTTTTCTTCTTTCCATCCCTGCAGTTGCGGGATGTCTTTCATGAAGAGGCAATGGGCAGGCAGGGCCTGACCAGGACGGAATCGGGATCAAGCCGGCAGTGATGACGGCTTATGCCATCGAATCATTCCGTCGTGCGGCGGATCCGCATCTTTCAACTGAAATACAGGTCTTAATCCATGGACACACTCACCCGTATGCGCGCCTATATTGATGTGGTCGAGGCCGAGGGTTTTTCAGCCGCAGCACGCAAGATTGGCCGTTCAAAGGCACTTCTTTCCAAGTATGTCCGTGAACTGGAGGATGAGCTGGGCGCGCGCCTGCTCAACCGCACCACGCGACAATTTTCGCTTACTGAGGCCGGGCGCACCTATTACCACCGTGCGGTCGAAATCATCCGCGAGATCGACGCCCTGCAGGATGCCGTCAGTGAAAGCAGTTCGGATGCGCGTGGCCGCATCAAGATCACCGCGCCGCGCACCTTTGCCGATGCCGTCATCGGGCAATCGCTGATTGATTTCTGTCTGGCGCATCCGGAAATCGTGCTGGATGTGCGCCTCGATGACCGTTTTGTCGATCTGGTGGAGGAAGGCTTTGACGTGGCAATCCGCATCACGCGCTTGCAGGATTCATCGCTGATTGCCAAGCGCCTTGCGCCTTTCCATTCTAATCTGTGCGGCGCGCCGGAGCTGATTGCCCGTGTCGGCAAGCCAGATACGCCGGAAGAGCTTGCCGGCAAGCCCTGTCTGATCGACACCAACAGCCGCACCCGCAACAACTGGATTTTCCGCAACAGCGATGGCTCCATCATGACGGTTGGCGTCAGCGGGCCGATTGAGGTCAACAGCCCGGTTGCCATCAAGCATGCAGCCCTTGCCGGCCTTGGCTTCTGCATGTTGCCAAGCTTCATTGCCGAGGACGAAATCAAACGCGGCAAGCTGGTTTCCTGCCTTGATGAATATATGCCGAAAGATGGCGGCATATATGCCGTCTATCCCCATCGCCGCTATCTGCCAGCGAAAATCAGGGTTTTTGTGGATTTCTTGGCGGCCTGGTTCAAGGAATGTGAAAAATCGACAGCCGCCTGACGCTTGTCGAAATTTTGCCTGGCTTTACAGGCAAGTCATCACATGCAAACCGGAACATCCGTATGAAATCCGCAAGCCGTTTCCTCATGCTGCGCGCCGTGCCCTTGGCGGCCTTTGTCCTGGGGCCGTCCCTTGCTGGTGCGCATCCGCACATATTTGCCGAAGCACGGCTTGAAGTCAAAATCGCCCCGGACGGAACAGTGGAGCGGCTTGCCCATGTCTGGCGCTTTGATGAACTGTTTTCATCCTCCGTCGTGATGGAATTCGACAAGAATGGCGATCTGAAGCTTGATGAACAGGAACTTGAAACGATTGCAACAACGATCAATAAATCGATTGCCGAATATAAATATTTTCAGACGGTTGAGGCCGATGGCAAGCCGGTGAAAATGGCCCCTCCGGATGATCTGGCGGCAACTTTTACCGATAACCGCCTGCTTGTCGTCTTCACCAGCAAGCCCGCAGAGCCGCTGAAGCTTGCCCCCGGCCACAAGGTCAGTTTCGGAGTCTATGATCCCACCTTCTATACGGCCATCGACTATATGCAGGATGCCGATCTGGTCGTGCAGGGGCTGCCCAAGGGCTGCAAGACCAGCGTCGTGCGTCCCGACCCTGATGAGGCGCTGGCACAAAACCAGTCGACATTGACCGAGGCCTTTTTCAATGATCCGGCCGGAACGGATATGTCGAAAATCTTTGCCACGCGGCTTGAGATCAAATGTGACGCATAGGATGGGCTGATGCGTAAGATCCCCCCCTTTATTCTCGGCCTTTGCCTTTTCCTCCTTGCCTTGCAGGCATCTGCACAATCCTCGCTGGGCATTGGCGCGAATGAAGTGGCAATGCAGCCGACCGGGCCTTTTGCCCATCTCATTTACTGGATCAACGCTCAGCAACGCAGCTTTTATCTCGCCATGACCGGTGCGCTGAAGGCCATGCGCGAGGATCCGTGGAAGGCCTCGATCCTGGTGGGACTTTCCTTCATCTATGGCATATTTCATGCCTCAGGCCCCGGCCACGGCAAGGCGGTGATTTCCTCCTATATGATTGCCAATGAAACCGCGCTGAAGCGCGGTGTCCTATTGTCTTTTGTCTCATCCCTGTTGCAGGCAGTCGTGGCGATTGCGGTGGTCGGCGGAGCCTATCTGCTGTTGCGCGGCAGTGGCATTTCCATGAACAGTCTTGCGCATTATCTCGAAGTGGCAAGTTTCGGCCTGATCCTGCTATTTGGCCTGTGGCTGCTGTTGCGCAAGGTGGTTGCGCTTTTTTCCACGCAAGCCCATGAAAATGCTGCCATCCCAGCCTCTTCCGCACGCGCGCAGGTGTGGGAGGGAACTGCTTCATCCTCTGTGCGCAGTGCAATCCCGGCAAATGCGCGGCTCAAATATCAGCCTGCCCATGGCGCAGCCGATCATGTGTTCATTGGTGAGGGTTCTGTCTGTGCGGCCTGTGGCAGCGCGCATATTGCCGATCCGGGCCTGCTTCAGGATGCGTTTGACTGGAAGACGGCCTGGTCGGCAATCATTGCGGTTGGCCTGCGCCCCTGCTCCGGCGCATTGATTGTCTTTACCTTTGCGCTGCTCAATGGCCTTGTCTGGGGCGGCATTCTTTCCGTCTTCGCCATGGCTTTGGGCACATTCATCACCGTTGCGCTGCTTGCAACACTTGCCGTTACGGCCAAGAATGTGGTGCTGAAATTTGCCGGCCACGGCAGGCTGTCTTCGCGCCTCAAGGCGGCGATTGAAATTGCCGCCGCCCTGTTCATCACCCTGATGGGGGCGCTGCTTCTGTCCGCGGCATTGGTGAGCTAATTCCGTTTCTGGAAACGCGAGCGCAGCCACAAAACGGCAAAGATGCCAAACAGAAAAATGGCCGCCACGAGAATGGCCAGCAGTTTTGAATAGGCACCAACCGCCAGCATGACCGACGGCAGGAAATAGGCCAGCGTGCCAAAGCCGATCAATATGATTGCCGCGGCAATGGCCGCGTTTTTCTTTTCCTGTTCAGCCACGATGATAAAATTCCTCAAGCCGCCTGATCTGCTGACCGTTGCTGGCAAAATTTTCAGGCGCAAGCCATTGCAGATAGGCGCGTTTCAGTTCCGGCCATTCGCTGTCGATGATGGAAAACCAGGCCGTATCGCGATTGGCGCCCTTGGTGACCATATGCTGACGGAAAATACCCTCAAAGGTGAAGCCAAAACGCTCTGCCGCGCGTTTGGACGGTGCATTGTTGTTGTTGCATTTCCATTCATAGCGGCGATAGCCGAGCGTGTCGAAGACATATTGCATGAACAGAAACTGCGCCTCGGTTGCAGCCGGTGTGCGCGCAATCAGCGGCCCCCAATAGATATTGCCGATTTCAACCACGCCATGGGCCGGATCAATGCGCATCAAGGTCTGCCGGCCGGCAGCCTTGCCGGTTTTTTTGTCAATGACGGCAAAGAACATCGGATCCGCACTGGCGGCAGCCTTGTCGAGCCACAGATCAAATTCCTCGCGCGATCTTGGCGGCACGTCAAACAGCCACTGAAACCGTGTTTCCGCATCTGGCACGGTCGAGGCTTCATAGAGGTCTGCGCCATGTTTTTCGCGCTCCAGCGGCTCAAGCCGGGCATAACGGCCGTCGAGCACGATCTTTTCCGGTCGTGGACGTGGTGTCCAGTTCTGCAAATCAGTCATTCTTCATCCCCTCTGGAACGTGTCTGCCTTTCCTTGGAAGCCAAGGCATGCATGGTTATCTGACGTATGGCGGCGCGCTCCACCGATACGGCCTTGACAAGCGCAAAGACCTTATCCCCAACCCGCAACGCCATGTCATCGACAGAACGCCGCGTGATCTGTGCTGCGAGATAATGTCCCTGAAAATCCAGCGCAATCTGCGCATCCGGTCCCTCGCCCGCATTGATCGCCGTTATCGTCACCGGCAGGATATTGCGTATGCTGATGGATTCCGGCTGCATGCGCGCAAGCGAAATATCGCGCGGGCGGATGCGCAAGCGCACGGTCATGTTTTCGCGCAAGGCCATATCGGCAAGCTGAAACTGCACGCCGCCAAGATCGATCTCTGCCAGACCGTAAATCTGGTCAAAGCGTGTGACCTTGGCTTCCAGCAAGGCGCCTGCCCCGGCATTGGCGCGGTCAATCAGCGGGAAAATCTCTGCCGCTTCACCTGCCGCCGTCACGTGCCCTTGCGACAGAAGCACGATCTGATCGGCAAGCCGCGCCACCTCATCGATTTCATGGCTGACATGGACGATAGGCAGCTGCGTTTCATCGCGCAGGCGTTCAATGAAGGGCAGAATTTCCGCGCGTCGCGCATGATCAAGCGAGGCAAGCGGCTCATCAAGCAGAAGCAAGGCCGGATCAGACAAAAGCGCACGGCCAATGGCAACACGCTGGCGCTCACCGCCGGAAAGCGTTGCTGGTCGTCGTTCCAGCAGATTTTCCAGCCCCAGAATATGCACGACTTCATCGAAATTGCGTGTCGTCTTGCGGCCACCTGCCCAGCGGGCATAGGTGAGATTGCGCCGCACATTGAAATGGGAAAACAGCCGCGCATCCTGAAAGACATAGCCGATGCGCCGCTTTTCCGGGGCAAGATCAATGCCTCTATCGCTGTCGAACAGCACGAAATCATCAATGCTGATATGGCCGCTTGTGGGACCAAGCAAGCCGGCGATCATTTTCAGAATGGTTGTCTTGCCAGAACCGGAGGCGCCAAAAAGCGCGGTCGTGCCATTTTCTGCCGTGAAATCGGCCTCTATCGGAAATGAGCCATTTTCGCCTTTCAGCGAAACACGGAGTTTTGTCATGTCTGTGCTCCGGCAAGGCGGCGCTGCAGCCATTCCGACAAGACAGCGGCTGCAATGGAAATTGTCGCTGCAAATGCAATCAGTTGCAGTGCGGCCGCATCTCCCGATGGTGATTGCAGCAGGGCATAGATGGCAAGCGCCAAGGTCTGGGTTTCGCCGGGAATATTGGAAACAAAGGTAATGGTTGCGCCAAATTCGCCAAGCGCCTTGGCAAAACCCAGAACGGCACCTGCCAGAATGCCGGGCAGAAGCGGCGGCAGCACGACCGTGGCAAGGACAATCAGCCGATTGGCGCCAAGTGTGCGGGCTGCTTCCTCAAGGCCGCGGTCGAGATTTTCAATGGCAAGGCGGATGGGGCGCACAAGCAGCGGGAAAGCCATGACACCGGCAGCAAGCGCTGCTCCTGTCCAGCGAAAGGCGAAACTTATGCCAAACCAGTCTTGCAACGGCGCGCCAAGTGCGCCGCGGGTGCCAAACAGCAGCAGGAGAATATAGCCGGTTGCAACTGGCGGCAGCACCAGTGGCATGGTCACAAGCGCCTGCAACAGCGCTTTTCCGGGAAAATCATGCCGCGCCAGAACCCAGGCCACGGCAAAGGCACAGGGCAGCGCAACAACAATGGCAAGCGCGGCAACGCGCAGCGACAGGAGAACAATAGACCATGCGGCTGCATCCATGATCAAGACTTGGCCTCTGCTGCGCCCATAAAGCCCCTGGCCGTGATGATTGCCTGCCCGGCAGGGCCTGTCAGGAAGGCAAGGAAGGCGCGCGCCTGATCGCTTGCGTTTTTCTCAATCAGTGCGGCTGGATAAAGGATCGGCGCATGGCTTGATGCCGGAAAACGATAGGCTTCTTTCAGTTCAGGCGCTGCCATCCGGTCAGATGCATAGACGATAGCTGCCTTGACCTCACCCAGTACGACATATTGCAAGGCAAGGCGGACATTTTCGGTAAAGACGGCGTTTTTTTTGACCTCACCCCAGAGCCCAAGCGTTTCAAGCGCGGCCTTGCCATATTTGCCAGCCGGCACATTGGACGGATCGCCCATGGCAAAGCGGCGAGCATCCAGAAGGGTTCTGGCGTCGCTGTCGGCCATCGCCTGATCGGTTGCTATGATCAGGGCATTGCCGGCAATGATCTGGCGCGATGCCGGATCAATCAGCTTGCGCCTTGCAAGATAACTCATCCAGTCGAGGTCGGCTGAGATGAAAATCTGCGCCGGCGCGCCGGCCTCGATCTGTTTGGCAAGGGCGGAGGAAGCGGCATAGGAGGCAACGATCTGCGTGCCATCCTTGGCAGAAAACTGTCTTGCCGCTTCGTCGATGACATCCTTCATGCTGGCGGCGGCAAAGACAGTCACCTTTTCTGCAGCGGTAGCCATTGTGGCGGTCAGGGCAAGAACGGCCAATGCCGATAACAGACGCTTCATCCCAAATTCCCCTCCGCAGCCGCCTTGAACGTCATGTGCCGCTCGGAAACTTATCGCTCAAGGCCAGATGCGGCAAGGGACTATTGCAGGCTGTCAGCTGCCGATATGTTTTTGTCCGCCACGCAGTTGCGCCAGTTTGACCTGCTTCTGGCGTTCGGCATAGCGCGCGCGGTCTTCCGGCGTGCGTTCGTGATAACAGGCTGCGCAGGAGACGCCCTCTTCATAATATTGCGACAGCTTGTCTTCCGGCTTGATCGGACGGCGGCAGGCGCGGCAAAGCTCGATATCGCTTTCCGTCAGGCCATGGCCAACGGCAACGCGCTCATCGAACACGAAGCAGTCCCCTTCCCAGCGGCTTTCCTCACGCGGAATTTCTTCCAGATATTTCAGGATGCCGCCCTTGAGATGGAACACATCTTCAAAGCCGAGGCCCTTGACGAAGGCAGTCGCCTTTTCACAGCGAATACCGCCGGTGCAGAACATGGCAATCTTCTTGCCTTCCAGCTTGTCGCGATTCTGCTCGACCCATTGCGGGAATTCGCGGAAGGTCTTGGTCTTCGGGTCAATGGCCTTTTTGAATGTGCCAATGGCATATTCATAATCATTGCGCGTATCGATAACGATGGTGTTTTCGTCATCAATCAGTGCATTCCAGTCCTTTGGCGCAACATAGGTGCCAACGCTTTTCAGCGGATCAATGCCTTCCACACCCATCGTGACAATCTCACGCTTGAGACGCACCTTCATGCGGTGAAACGGCATTTTGGAAGCATAGGAATATTTCAGCTCGGGATTGGCAAGTTCCGGAATGCTGGTGATGTAATTGACCAGGTTGCGAATGCCCTCCGCCGAGCCAGCAACCGTGCCATTGATCCCTTCGGCGGCCAGAAGCAACGTTCCCTTGATGCCATTTTCTTCGCAAAGCCCGGCAAGTGGCTCACGCAGGCTTTCATATTGCGGCAGGCGGGCAAAACAATAAAGGGCGGCGACTGTAAACGGCAAATTGCTCATAGGTCTGATCTTTCTTGAAAACTATCACGCAACTAATGCCGCGCGGGGTTGAATTCAAGACAAAGATTATCCCCCTCACGCGCATTGACCCGAAAATCACCTTCAGGCGCAACAGCATGAAGGAGAGTGTTGCATGTTTGACCGTCAGACCATAGCCGATCTTGTCGCAGCAGCGCATGAACATGAGCTTGAACCGGCAAGCCTTCTGACAATCGCCGAAGTGGAAAGCGGCGGGCGGGCGCTGTTTGATGTCAATGGACGCAAGGAACCCGCCATCCGCTTTGAGGGCCATTATTTTGACCGCAGGCTAAGCGGTGCCCAGCGCGACCACGCCCGCAAGACAGGCCTTGCCGCTCCCGTTGCCGGGAAGGTCGTCAATCCGGCCAGTCAGGCCCTGCGCTGGCAATTGCTTGAGCGCGCCATGGCGGTGAGCCGCAAGGCGGCACTTGAATCAACCTCATGGGGCCTTGGCCAGGTCATGGGCGCGCATTGGCAATGGCTCGGCTATCGCTCCGTGGATGAGCTTGTCGCCGAAGCGCGCGGCAGCATTGCAGGTCAAGTGCGGCTGATGCTGCGTTTCATCGTGAAAGCCGGACTGATCGGGACGCTGAAACAGCGTGACTGGCGCGGCTTTGCCACACGCTATAATGGCCCAGCCTTTGCCAGAAACCGTTATGATATCAAGATGGCCGAGGCTCATGCGCGCTGGAGCGCACGGCTTGCGGCGCGGCAACAGGCCGTTGCCTGATCGGCCGTCTTGCCTTGAAAAACTGAAAGTGGACAAAGCATTCAGAGCCATTTAAATCGATTACATTGCCGGGCGGTCTGGCCCGGAATGCATTTCAGGCCCAACAGCAGCAATCGAGAACACCATGGCGCAAAAAATCGATCTCCTCGTCCCGCTTTTGAAAGCGCAGCCGGTCATTCCGGTTCTGCTGATCGACAGGATTGAACATGCCGTCCCGCTTGCGCGCGCGCTGGCCAGAGGTGGTCTGCCTGCGATCGAGATCACCTTGCGCACGGCTGCAGCGCTTGATGCCATCCGCGCCGTGGCCGAGGAAGTGCCAGAGGCAATTGTGGGCGCCGGCACCATTCTGAACGCGGCGGACTATGAAAAGGCCGAAAAGGCTGGCGCGAAATTCATCGTCAGCCCCGGCGCAACCAAACATATCGTTGCGGCGGCCAATGACAGCGACGTCCCTCTCCTGCCCGCAGCCATCACGCCCGGCGAAATGCTGGCCCTGCGCGAGGAAGGGTATCATTATCTGAAATTCTTCCCTGCCGAACAGGCTGGCGGCGCGCCCTTCCTGAAAGCCCTGTCGTCACCGCTTCCGGACATTTTCTTCTGCCCGACCGGCGGCGTCAGCACAGCCAATGCCCGCAATTATATGAGCCTGCCGAATGTTATCTGTGTTGGCGGCTCGTGGGTTGCACCCAAGAACCTGCTTGAAGCGGGCGACTGGGATGGCATTGCCGCGCTCGCACGCGAGGCCGCTCAGCTCAAATCCTGATCTGGCCTTTCGCTTCCAGACAGCATATTGTTTGGCAGGATAAAGGCAAAACGCCGTGTAACCTTGCAGTTACACGGCGTTTTCATTGTTGCAGGCGCAAGCCGGTCAGTTGGTGGTGCTGAACTTTGCCACCGACAGGAAGGTGACGGCCTTGCCCTTGAACTGGTTTGCGTTTTCGCTTGGCAGATTGTGCTGGAAACCGTTGGTATAGACCATGGTCGGTGCTGCACGCAGCGCATCGTTGCGCAGGATGGGATTGGTGACCGGAACAACACGGGCAACCGATGCGGTTGACATGGCAATTTCAGAACCAGGCAGTGCGGCAGGCTGAACCACAGGCTGCGGCTTATAGGCGGCCTTCACGGCTGCATAGCGGCTGCTCTTGGCCGTGCTGCGAACGCCCGTATTGGACGAAGGCGCGAGGGCTGCAACCTGCTGCGGCTTGTTGTGATGCGCACTGCGGGCAACCGTTGCAACGCGGACAGGCTTCGGCGCGACCACAACCGGCATTGGCGCTGCGTCAGACGCATCCTCTTCAGGCGGGGCAATCAGCGCGCCAATCTCATCCTTCTTTGGCAGCAGTGCCAGTTTCTGGGCCGGGGCTTCTGCAGCCTCCGGCTTGGCAAGCGCGGCTGTCTGAACCGGTGCAGCATTGGCGGCTGCCACAGTTTCCCGGGCTTCATGTTCGTTGACAATTGCCGCAATGGCATCCTGTCCGGTTGCAGCCGGTTCTTCACCCGGACGCGCAGGACGCGTTGCCGGGATTACGGCAGCAATCATAGGGGCTGCGTCTTCTGCACGGTCAGGACGGGTGGCCGGGATCGGCACAAAGCCGGTCAGTGTTGCAGGCGCTTCTTCTGCCACGGGCTGTTCGGAATCAGCCGCAACAATCTGTGCAATTGCATCCTGTGCCGCCGGAGTCTGTACCGGCTTGTTGCCCGGAACCGGGATCGACTGCATGGCAAGCGCGGCGGATGCCGGGGCTGCTTCTGCTGCTGCCGGCTGGGCAGGTTCCGGGCGCGGCGCATCAAGCGGCACCGGAATTTCACGCGCAGGCAGGGCTGCAATCATGGTCTCACGCTGTTGCGGTGCAGGCGCAGCCGGGGCAACCGGTGCGGCAGGGACTACAGCAGGCGCGGCAGGCTGCTGTCTGCGTGTTGGTGCAACGGCACGTGCTGGACGTTGTGCCGGGGTGCTGGCATCATTATTGTCTTCTTCCTCATCCGCACCACCGCCAAAAAGGGCGGCAAAAAGCGTCTTGCTCTTGCGCGGCTTGGAGGCATTGGATGCCATCATGATGTCACTGCCACCAGACTTGCGTTTTTCAATCATGGCAAGGGCTGCTTCATAACCTGGCAGCGGACGGCCGTCGGTTGGAATATGTACGGTCTTGCCATCCGGGAACAGGGCCAGCAGTTCCTTGCGGCTCATGCGCGGCCAGTGGCGCACATTGCCCACGTCCATATGAACGAAAGGCGAGCCGGAACGCGGATAATAGCCAACGCCGCCGATCTGATAGCGCATGCCAATGGCGCGCAGCTTGGCCAGCGGCACGCCGGGAATGAAAAAGTCCATCGCGCGGCCCAGCGTATGCTGGCTGTGCTTGGCAACGCCGCGTGTGGTTGAGCGCAGCATGTTGTTGGTTGCCGGGGAACGGTAGGCGGAAACAACGGTGATATATTCACGCGAGCCGGTTGCCTGATAGACCTGCCAGATCAGGTCAAACAGACGCGGATCCATCTTGGTAGGTTCATTGCGGCGCCAGTCGCGCAAGAACACATTCAGCCTTTTCAGCCCTTCAGGCAGAAAACGGCCATTCTTCTTGAAGGGAATTTCCGCGCGTTCACCCGTATGGACATAATAGAGCTTGAGAGAGCGGGTTTCAGCCGATGCCTGTCCGGGAATGAAAGCAAGGAGAACAACCGCAACAGCAAGGCAAAGGGAGATCTGGAAGCGAGACGCAATACGGCCGAATACTGGCGCAATGCGTTTTTGCATGATCGATATTGTGTTCATCGAAACGTATCGCCTTACTGTTATTGCCATCCCAGGTCATCCCGCCTGAGACAATCTGCTAGACCGTACCAAAATCTGCAATTTTTTATAATTGTCAGCCTTAATGGTTAATAGACGCTTAGTGAACAGCAATTGAGGAAACACCATGGCAAAAAAGCCACACACATGCATCTATTTTTAAATTGGTTAACAAGTTATTACCATCTATTTGGGTTTGAATGGCTGCAATTTTTGATGTGGCTATTTAAAAATTATAACAATATCAGTATGTTAAAATTTCCTTCGGAGGGTGCGCAAAGACGCGCGGCGCGATTTTTCAACTACAGGCAAATAATTTATTTTTTCGCGAATGCAGCCACATCAATGCCATACTCCTTTATCTTGCGATAGAGAGTCGTCCGGCCAATCCCAAGCTGACGCGCCACCTTGCTGATTTGCCCCTCATGGCGGTTCAGGGCATATCTGATCAGTTCCGCTTCAACTGCAGGCAGTGATTTGACATTGCCGTCCTGGTCGATACCGCATGGTGCCTTCAACAAGGCTTCGAGCTGGCGTTCCAATGATGACAAAGGTGTCTTTTTTTTAACGGACGGGTCAAGATGGCGAAAATCCTCGACCGTCAGTTCACCGCCATTGCAGAGCAGAACCGCGCGGTGGATGGCATTTTTCAGCTCGCGCACATTGCCCGGCCAGCCATGTTCCTTCAACAGGGCCATGGCCTGCGGTGAAATGCCGGTGATGTGGCTCAGCCGCTCCTCAAGGGCAAATTTGAGCAGAAACATATGCGCCAGGGCCGGAATATCGCGATTGCGCAGGCGCAAGGGCGGCAGCGAAATGACGGAATCGGAAATCAATTCATAGAGTTCCGCACAGAACTTGCCCTTGAGCACCAGATCCCGCAAGGGCTTGATCGATGTCGCGATGACCCTGATATCCAGCGCATTGTCATCAATCGTATAGCTGGATGGATTGTGGTGCATGATGCAGATATGAGCATATAGCTGCTTCTGTACCTTGATCGGCAGTTCACTGACATTGCGCAGCAGGAGAACCCCGCCATTGGCCTTTGCCAGATCTTCCTCGATGCAGCTTTCGATCTGCTGCCCCCTCCTTGTGTTCCTCGTGATCGTGTCCTGTGACCGCCTGGTCTGGAATGACTGGCAATCGAGCACGATGAAGGGCGCGCCCTGCCGCTTGCTGGCAAGATGAATGGCGCGAGCAAGTGTTTCCTTGCCGCAGCCCATTTCGCCTTCCAGCAGGATGGCGGAATCCATCTGTGCGACATGGCGCGCCTGCTTGATGACGCTTTCCATCTCGGCACTGTGGCAGACCAGATCCCTGAGCTGCAGGCGTGGCTGACCGGCCAGACGGGCGCGATAGATCTCCTGGGTAAGTGCATTGACACGCAAGGCATTCAGCAGTGAAACGCTGACGCGCTCAAACATGGCCGGTTTTGGAATGAAATCGAGCGCGCCCAGTTTCAGCGTGTCGCCGACCTTGCCGATTTCCTGATCCTGCGGCAGAACAATGACCGGCACCGTATTGCCTGCGTTCTGCAGGTTCTCCAGAACGGCCTTGCCGCCCAGATCCGGCATGGAAAGATCCAGCAGAACCACCGAAATATCCTTGCGCTGGTTCAGGATGGTCAAGGCGCTGATGCCGCCGTCAGCCAGGATTGTCTTGTATCCAAGGCGCAGGACCATCATTTCCAGATTGCGCCGCTGGATCGGGTCATCGTCGACTATGAGGATGCGTGCGCTCATTCTTGCTTGCCATCGGTTAAGGCCTGATTCTGTGGCAGGACTTTCTGCTGTTGTTCCGGGGGATGCAACCTGTTTGGTGTAAATCGATCATCCATTGCAAGCACGAATGGCCGGATGGAATTCATGCCACCTGCCCACATTTTCCTGCTGCTGCTGTCAGGCATGCAGGAAGTGCCATCAAGCAAGGACGAATTCCCGGCTGTTGCAAAACGGATGGACTGCGCATATCTGATCGGAATTGCAAGCTGTCCTGAATAAAGACATGCGTAAAAACAAAAACTTAGAGCATTTCATATTATTTCGGTCTATAAGGGATGCTCTGGCGCAGGGGCGTGCAGACCAGAATCGCCTTTCGTAAATCACGCTTTGCCAGCACAGAGTCTGGAGTGCCCTGTGCGGGCTCAAGGAACGCACGACGCTGCAGACATCCGGGCGCAACAGGTGCTGTTGCGGCGTCCTGAAACAGGAGAATGTCATGACAATTGCTGCAAATGATTTTTCTTATCTTGGGTTTGCCAATCGTTGTTCATGGGCGCCGCAGACGGGTCAGGCAGCAGTACCGGATCTGGGCAATCTTCCGGAATGGAATCTCGCAGACCTTTATCCTGGCCCAGACAGTGCGGAACTGAAGGCGGATATCGAAAAGGCCATGCGCGAGGCGGCTTCTTTTGAAGAACGCTGGAAGGGCAAGCTGGCAGGTGAACTGGCAAAGGCCGATGGCGGTGCCTTTGCCCAGTCGATCCGGGAATTCGAGGCGCTGAACGAACTCATGGGCCGCATCGGATCCTATGCCGGCCTTTATTATTATGGCGACACCACGGATCCACAGCGCATGAAACTGTTTGGCGACGTGCAGCAGAAACTGACCGATGCCAGCACGCATCTGATTTTCTACAGCCTTGAAATCAACCGCATCGATGGCACAGTACTTGAACAGGCGATGAATGCGAATGCCGATATTGCGCATTATCGCCCATGGCTTACTGATCTGCGTCTCGACAAGCCTTATGAGCTTGATGACAAGCTGGAACAGCTTTTCCATGAAAAGTCGGTGACGGGATTCAGCGCATGGAACCGTCTGTTTGATGAGACCATGGCCGGTTTGCGCTTTGATGTCGATGGGCAACAGCTCAGCATCGAACCAACGCTCAACATGTTGCAGGATGCTGATGGCGCGGTGCGCAAGAAGGCATCCGAAGCATTGGCGCGCACTTTTGGCGCAAATCTGCGTCTGTTTACGCTGATCACCAATACGCTGGCAAAAGACAAGGAAATTTCCGATCGCTGGCGCGGCTTCAGCGATATTGCCGACAGCAGACACCTCAGCAACCGTGTCGAACGCGCAGTGGTGGATGCCCTGTCCAGGGCTGTTCAGGCCGCTTATCCGCGCATTTCACACCGCTATTATGCGCTGAAGGCAAAATGGCTGGGCCTCGAAAAGCTGGAAAACTGGGATCGCAATGCGCCTTTGCCCGAAACGCCGCAGGCGCTTATCCCGTGGGATGAGGCACGTGAAACCGTGCTGACGGCCTATGGCAATTTTGCGCCCGAAATGGCAGACATCGCCAAGCGTTTCTTTGACAACAACTGGATTGATGCACCGGTTCGCCCCGGCAAGGCGCCGGGCGCCTTTGCCCATCCGACCGTGCCGTCTGCCCATCCCTATGTGCTGCTCAACTATATGGGCAAGCCGCGCGATGTCATGACCCTTGCCCATGAACTTGGCCACGGCGTGCATCAGGTTCTGGCAGGCAAACAGGGTGCGCTGATGGCATCAACGCCTCTGACACTTGCCGAGACCGCTTCCGTCTTTGGCGAAATGCTGACCTTCCGTTCGCTTCTGGCCAAAACAAAGGACAAGCGTGAGCGCAAGGCCATGCTGGCGCAAAAAGCCGAGGACATGATCAATACGGTCGTGCGCCAGATTGCCTTTTATGAATTTGAGCGGCGGGTTCATACCGAACGGCGCGAAGGCGAACTGACGTCGGATCGCATTTGCGAAATCTGGATGGATGTTCAGCGCGAAAGCCTTGGCGATGCGGTGCGGCTTAATCCGGGTTATGAAACCTTCTGGACCTATATTCCGCATTTCATCCATTCGCCCTTCTATGTCTATGCCTACGCCTTTGGCGATTGCCTGGTAAATTCGCTTTATGCAGTTTACCAGAATGCCGAAGCCGGTTTTCAGGAGAAATATTTTGAAATGCTGAAGGCTGGCGGCACCAAGCATCACAAGGAGCTTCTGGCACCGTTCGGGCTTGATGCAACCGATCCGGATTTCTGGAACAAGGGGCTTTCGGTCATCGAAGGCATCATTGACGAACTGGAAGAGATGGAAGCCTGATTACGCCGTGAAACCAGTCGGTTCAGACAAACTATTCATCCTGTTTCGGGATGACAGGGCGGGCTGCGAAGTGTTGTTTGCGGCCCCTTCCCGTTTGATCTGTGCCGACCGGCCTGAACAGTTTGATGCCGCATGGGAAGAACTGCAGCGCGCCCATGCGGATGGCAAATGGCTTGCCGGTTATGTCTCCTATGAAGCGGGCTATCTGCTGGAGCCTAAACTGCATGCCTGCCTGCCGCAGGGCCGCAAAGCGCCGCTTTTATGTTTCGGCGTGTTCGAAGGGCCATCGGATGAGCCGCTCGCCCAGGCGACAGGACACGGGGAGACGCGCATTTTCAACGCTGTGGCGCGCTGGTCGCCTGCGGACTATGCCGCGCGTTTCAAACGTCTGCACCAGCATCTGGCGGAAGGCGATTGCTATCAGGGCAATCTGACCTTTCCGGTCGATGTGGAATGGAGCGGCAATCCGCTTGCTCTGTTTGAACAGCTGGCCACCCGTCAGCCGGTGCGTTATGCGACCTTGTGCAATCTGGCCGGCCCGGTAGTGCTGTCGCGCTCGCCAGAACTGTTCTTCGAGGTCGATCGCGATGGCTGGATCGAGACCCATCCGATGAAGGGCACCATGCCGCGCGGCAGGACGCCCGAGGAAGACGAGGCCAATCGCCAGTTCCTGATGCATGACCCGAAGAACCAGGCGGAAAACCGCATGATCGTTGATCTTTTGCGCAACGACATATCGCTTGTCAGCGAAGTTGGCTCGCTGCAAGTGCCGGAGCTGTTCAAGGTGGAAACCTATCCGACCGTGCATCAGATGATCAGCCGTGTCCGGGCAAAACTGCGGCCTGACATCACCTTGCGTGATCTGTTTGCCGCCCTTTTCCCCTGCGGCTCGATCACGGGTGCGCCGAAAATCAGCGCCATGAAGATTCTCGCTGCCCTTGAGGCGGAACCGCGCGATATCTATTGCGGGTCGCTCGGCTGGATTGAACCGGGTGGCCGCATGCGCTTCAATGTGGCCATCCGCACCATATCGCTTCTTTCATCAAATCGTGCGATCTTTAATGTCGGTGGTGGTGTGGTTTTCGATTCTACAGCCGAAGCGGAGTATGAGGAATGTCTTCTCAAGGCACGGTTTGCGACGGGACAAAAGCCGGCACTATGATGGCGATACCGGCATCGCCGGATTTTCAGCTCATTGAAACAATGCGTTGGGAACCATTGAGCGGCATATTGCGGCTTGATCTGCACCTTGCGCGTCTGGAAAACTCCGCCCGGGAACTTGGTTTTGCCTGCGATATGGACAGTGTGCGCAAGCGTCTTGCCCAGGTAACCAGCGTAGAACAGCCGCTGCGCCTCAGGCTTACCCTTGCGCCCGATGGCGTGATTGGCCTGACAAGCACGCCCTATGCGGAAATGGACACGATGACCGTCTGGCGTCTTGCCATTGCCAGAACCCGGCTTGATTCCGCCGATCCGCTACTGCGCCACAAGACCACACGGCGTCAGGCCTATCTGGCGGCACGGGAAGAATTTTCGCCTGCCGAAATCGATGAGGTTCTGTTGCTCAATGAGCGTGATGAGGTGTGCGAGGGCACGATCACCACTGTCTTTCTTGACGTCGGCAAGTCGGCCTGCATCACCCCGCCGCTGTCATCCGGCCTGCTTGACGGCGTGCTGCGACGCGAGCTTCTGAACAATGGCGCTACTACCGAGAGCATCGTGACCATCGATGACCTTCTCCACGCCAGTGATATTTTCGTCGGCAATTCGCTGCGCGGCATGATCCGGGCGCGGCTTGTCCAGTTCTAGCTTTCCTGTCTTGTCATCTGCAGCTGCACGAAGCAGCCCTGCCATCAAATAAAACGGTTTGATTTTCATTTATAACTGCATGAATTTCCATGATTTCTGCAGTATTTTCATGGCCGGTATCCATCGCTCATGCGTTTGTGATCTTTTCATCACCAGATAAGCCTGTACAATCGTCATGGTTTTGAAGGCCAGTGCCTGGCAATTCGGGGGGAACGCTGCACCTTCGCAGCATTAAAGAGGGAAAAAATGGCGAAATCAAAATGGCAAGTCTATGGTGAGATTACTGGCCCAGTCATCATGATCGGTTTCGGATCGATCGGGCGCGGTACCCTGCCACTGATCGAACGCCATTTCAAATTCGACAAGTCCCGCATGGTGGTGATCGATCCAAGCGACGCCAACCGCAGAATTCTGGATGACAAGGGCATCCGCTTCATCCAGCAGGCAATCACCAGGGACAATTATCGCGAAATATTGACACCGCTTCTGAATTCTGGCGCAGGCCAGCCTTTCGTCGTCAATCTTTCGGTTGATACCAGTTCGCTTGAGTTGATGCGGTTAAGCCGTGAACATGGCGCGCTTTACATTGATACGGTGGTCGAACCGTGGCTGGGCTTTTATTTCGATACGCAGGCCGACAATGCTTTGCGCACCAATTATGCGCTGCGCGAAACGATCATGGCGGAAAAACGCAAGCGTCCGGGCGGCCCGACGGCGATTTCCTGTTGTGGCGCCAATCCGGGCATGGTTTCGTGGTTCGTGAAGAAAGCGCTTATCGATCTTGCCACCGAACTGAAACTCGATTTCACCGAACCGCAGGCGAATGATCGCCATGGCTGGGCAAAGCTGATGAAAAAGGTGGGCGTCAAGGGCATCCACATTGCCGAACGCGACACACAGCGCGCCATCAAGCCGAAACCGTTCAACACCTTCTGGAATACCTGGTCGGTTGAAGGCTTCATTTCCGAGGGCCTGCAACCGGCTGAACTTGGCTGGGGTAGTCATGAGAAATGGAAGCCGAAAAATGCCCGCAAACATAAAAAGGGCTGCAAGGCGGCGATTTATCTGGAACAGCCCGGTGCCAATACGCGCATCCGCACATGGTGTCCAACGCTTGGCGCGCAATATGGCCTGCTGGTGACGCATAATGAATCCATCTCGATTGCAGATTATTTCACCCTGCGCGACAAGAAGGGCAAGCTCGATTACCGTCCGACCTGCCATTATGCCTATCATCCCTGCAATGACGCGATCCTGTCACTGGATGAAATGTTCGGCTCTGGTGGCAAGGCGCAGCCTGTCCAGCATGTTCTGGAAGAGAACGAAATTCTCGATGGCATTGATGAGCTTGGCGTCCTGCTCTATGGCCATGGCCGGAATGCCTATTGGTATGGCTCACAGCTTTCCGTCGAGGAAACGCGCAAGCTTGCGCCATTCCAGAATGCCACCGGCCTGCAGGTTACCTCTGCCGTGCTGGCCGGCATGGTCTGGGCGCTGGAAAATCCTGAAAGTGGCATAGTCGAGACCGACGAGATGGATTATCGCCGCTGCCTTGAGGTGCAGTCGCAATATCTGGGGCCGGTAAAAGGCTATTATACCGACTGGACGCCGCTCGAAGGTCGCAACACCCTGTTCGAGGAAGACCTCGACACCAGGGATCCGTGGCAGTTCCGCAATATTCTGGTGCATTGACTGCCGGCAGGCCGCCCATGATGGGCATGATCGTCCATGGGGCCCGGCTTGATAAGGCCGGGTTGGCTGTGGAGCCTCAATGGGGATAATGACAAGTGCAACGGTAAAGCCCGTCCTACTGCCGGAGGTTGCCAGGCGGTTCGCGTAGAACCGTCTGGCGGGTGCATTCTGCCTGTCCGCAGCTGATTGTGTTGCTTCTTCCCGATTCCAGTCCGCATGAAAGCGCGGCGAAGTTGCACCATGTCGGATAAATTGATCAGCAAGCGGGCATATCCATGCAATGAAGACTTGTCATCGCGCGCATTTCCATACATCAAGCAGGAAGACTCTATTTTTGACGGAGAGTATGGATATGAAGCGCTTTAGTCTCATCGCGAGTTTGGGGGCCATGTCTGTGGTGCTTGCTGCATGCCAGACCGGCGGCCCGGCGGGAGGCGGCGTGCCAGTGGTCAATCGGACGCCTGCGGGTATTGAAGGCAGCTGGATTGATGCCAATGGCATCACGTCTTCGTTCAATGGCGGTGTGTTTGAGACGCGCACGACCGACACCAACGAAAAGCTTGCTGAAGGCTCTTACCGATATCAGTCGCCGCAGCTGGTTGAGATCGACATGCGCTCGCTGGTGCGCGGCACGGTTTCGCGCGTCAATTGTGCTCTGGTTTCTCCGTCACAGCTCAACTGCACCTCTTCGACCGGCGCGCATTTCTCGCTCAATCGCCGCGCCTGAGGCATGACTGCGCGGGCAAATCCGCATTGAGGACCACTTATCCAGTGGCTTTCTGGCTCGCCAATAGTTGACCATTATCGTCATGATTGCATTTTCGCAATTTGTCGGTAGTTTTGGCGGGTCAGGAGAATAAAATGCTTGAAAATACAGAAACGCTCGGTGCCGCAGCGCAAGGTCAGTGCCAGACTGATGCACCAAGACTGCCGAAGGTTGGCGTCTTGCTGGTCAATCTCGGAACGCCGGATGGCACGAGCTTCGCCCCGATGCGCCGCTATCTGGCCGAGTTTCTTTCCGATCGTCGCGTCATTGAATGGTCACGTCTTTATTGGTATCCGATCCTTTACGGCATTGTGCTCAATACGCGCCCGAAGCGTTCCGGCCGTCTCTATGATCGCATCTGGAACCATGAAAAGAACGAGTCGCCCTTGCGTACCTATACGCGCGCGCAGGGCGAAAAACTCGCCAAGGCCCTGTCGGATCATCCCAATGTCATGGTCGACTGGGCGATGCGCTATGGCCAGCCGTCGATCGAGACCGTCACCAGCCGGCTGCTGGAACAGGGCTGCGAGCGGATTGTCATGTTTCCGCTCTATCCGCAATATTCCGCCACGACCACTGCAACGGTGAATGACAAGTTCTTTGAAACGCTGATGAAAAGGCGTTTCCAGCCGGCTATCCGCATTGTGCCGTCCTATGAGGCCGAGCCCGTCTATATTGAGGCGCTCGCCCGCTCGATCGAACAGCACCTTGCCACTCTCACCTTCAAGCCGGAAGTCATCCTTGCCTCCTATCATGGCATTCCGAAAAGCTATTCGGACAAGGGGGACCCCTATTTCCGGCAGTGCCACGAAACAACGCGGCTGTTGCGCCAGCGTCTGGGAATGGATGAAAACATGCTGCGCACCACCTTCCAGTCGCGCTTCGGCCCGGAAGAATGGCTGCAGCCCTATACGGATGATACGGTCGAGGCTCTGGCAGAACAGGGTGTCAAATCGATTGCCGTGTTCAATCCGGGCTTTGTCGTTGACTGTCTTGAGACGGTTGATGAAATCGGCCATGAGGCAAAGGAAGCCTTCCTTGCCAAGGGTGGCGAGAATTTCAGCCATATTCCCTGCCTCAATGACAGTGAGGACGGCATGCGCGTACTGGAAACACTTGTGCGCCGTGAATTGCAGGGATGGGTTTAGGCCTGTTTCTGCCTTATACTGCCAGAGCAATTCCTTGAAGGCGAATGGATAGAGTGATGAGTGGCTTGGACATTACACTGCTGTTTCTTGTTGCATTGGTGCTGGCTGCCATCTTCGCCGGCATCAAGACAGTGCCGCAGGGCTATAATTACACGGTTGAACGTTTCGGCCGCTATACCCGCACATTGTTGCCAGGCCTGAACCTGATTGTCCCGTTCTTTGACCGGATCGGGGCAAAGCTGAACATGATGGAACAGGTGCTCGATGTTCCGACGCAGGAGGTCATCACCCGCGACAATGCCATTGTCGGTGTGGATGGCGTGGCCTTCTATCAGATCCTGAATGCCGCTCAGGCTGCCTATCAGGTGGCAGATCTCAACTATGCCATTCTCAACCTCACCATGACCAATATCCGCACCGTCATGGGCTCCATGGATCTGGATGAGCTTTTGTCCAACCGCGATGCGATCAATGATCGCCTGCTGCGCGTGGTCGATGAGGCTGCGCACCCATGGGGCATCAAGATGACCCGTGTCGAGATCAAGGACATCAATCCGCCGGCCGATATTGTCACCTCCATGGCGCGCCAGATGAAGGCCGAGCGCGACAAGCGCGCCCAGATTCTGGAAGCCGAAGGCGATCGCAATGCGCAGATCCTGCGCGCTGAAGGCCAGAAACAGGCGCAGATCCTTGAAGCGGAAGGCAAACTGGAAGCTGCCAAACGCGAGGCAGAAGCGCGCGAACGTCTGGCAGAGGCGGAAGCCAAGGCAACGACCATGGTTTCCGAAGCGGTCGCCAATGGCAATGTGCAGGCGCTCAACTATTTCGTGGCGCAGAAATATACCGAAGCGATCAGCAATCTCGCCAGCGCCCAGAACCAGAAAGTGGTGCTGATGCCTCTGGAGGCAAGCTCACTCATTGGCTCGCTCGGCGGCATTGGCGCGATTGCGCGCGAGGTATTTGGCGATAACAAGCAATCCTCTGGCGAGGCTGCCACGCCTCCCCGGCGCGGTAGTGTGCCGCCAAGCGGCAGACAGGTTTGAGCGGCCTGTCCCTGGCGTAAACCGCTTCATCAATCAGGCGCAAGGTCTGCGCCTGTCACGCCAGGGCAGCTGAACGGGCCGCGCAAGAAGGAGCAGAAATGATCATCCATTATCTGACACAGCTTGGGCTCTGGAACTGGTTTCTTGCCAGTCTTCTTCTGCTCATTCTGGAGATCATCATGCCGGGCATTTTCTTCATGTGGTTCGGTCTTGCGGCCCTGATGACCGGCACGCTTGCATTCCTGTTTGCCGCCTCTCTCGGGTTTGGCTGGCAGGCGCAGGTCATCACCTTCTTGATCCTGTCGGTCGCCATTGTTGTCATTGGCCGCCGCTTTCTGGGGGCGCAGACAAGCCCCGGTGATCCGCTCATCAATCAGCGCGGCGAGCAGCTGATCGGCATGCGCGCAACCCTTGACGAGACAATCGTCAATGGCCGCGGCCGCATTCGCATCAATGACACGCTGTGGCGTGTGACTGGCCCCGATCTTGCCGCAGGCACCCGTGTCCGGGTCGTTGCATTCAATCCGATTTCGCTGGAAGTCGAAGTCGAGGCAGACGAGCAGCCCGCGCATGATCAACAATCATGAGCGACCATCATAAAGACAATTGCAGTGCATAATCAGAATAGTGGCGCGGCAAGCGCACAAACCGGGTCAGCTATCGACTTCAGCACGGAACGTTACTGGAAGCAGAATCTGGCTGTGTGTCTGATCGGGTCATTCACGACCCTGGTCGCCATGTCGCTGCTTCTGCCGTTCCTGCCGCTTTATGTCGAGGAGCTTGGCGTGGAAGACCATGCGGCCATCGTGCAATGGTCTGGCATTGCCTATGGCGCGACATTCCTGTCGGCGGCACTGGTCGCTCCCTTATGGGGCAGGCTTGGCGATCGCTATGGCCGCAAGCTGATGCTGATCCGCGCAAGCCTTGGCATGGCGATTGCCATGTCGCTGATCGGCATGGTGGAAAATATCTGGCAGCTGGTGGGGCTGCGTCTGTTTGTCGGCATTGCCGGCGGCTATTCCTCCGGCTCGATGATCCTTGTCGCCACGCAAACGCCGAAGGAAAAGACCGGCTGGGCTCTGGGTGCCTTGTCTGCCGGCATCATGGCCGGCAATCTGGCGGGCCCGCTGCTTGGTGGCGCGCTGCCGCCCATCATCGGCATTCGCGCCACATTCTGGCTTGCCGGCGGGGTGATTTTCCTCACCTTCCTTGCCACGACCTTTCTCATCCGCGAAGAACGTGTGCCACCAAAGCGCGCGAAAGGCGAAAAAACCGAAAGCATCTGGTCGGCCATACCCGACAAGCGCCCGGTCATCGCCATGCTGTTTACCGGCATGCTGTTGATGTTTGCCAATATGTCGATCGAGCCGATCATTACCGTCTATGTGATGCAGCTGATGCAGGATCAGGCAAGTGTCACCTTTGTCTCCGGCCTGGTCATGGCTGCCGCTGCACTGGGCAGCATTCTGTCCGCCTCTCGGCTTGGCAGGCTTGCCGACCGCATCGGCCACAGCCGCATCATCATTGGCGCGCTTGGCGTTGCTGCCCTGCTTCTCATTCCACAGGCCTTTGTCAAGGAAGCCTGGCAGCTCATTGGCTTGCGCTTTCTGATGGGGCTGGCACTGGGTGGGCTCCTGCCCTGCATTTCCGCCGTCATCCGGCATAATGTGCCGGATCGTGTTGCCGGTGGTGTTCTGGGTTATTCCGTCTCGTCACAATATGTCGGACAGGTTGCCGGCCCCGGTTGCCGGCGGTTTTGTCGGGGGCCATTTCGGCATGCAGGCAGTGTTTCTTGGCACCTGCATGCTGATGGCCTTTGGCGCCTTTTATAATTTGAGCGTGCTGCGTCGGTCCTGAATGCAAGGCCCGGGCTGCACGGTTCAGATCGTATAGCCGCCATCGATGCTGAGTGCGGTGCCCGTCACCATGGAAGCATCATCCGAGGCAAGCCAGAGGGCAGCTTCCGCCACATCTTCCTGTCTGGAAAAGCGCCCCAGCGGAATGCTTGCCTTCAGTTCGGCACGCGCTTCGGCCGTATCTTCAGCCAGGAAAACCCCTAGGGCATCACTGTCGCTTTCAGCCGGGCAGATGCAGTTGACGCGGATATTCTTGTCTGCAAGTTCCAGCGCCATGGCGCGTGTGGCCGCCACCACCCAGCTTTTGGAGGCGCAATACCAGGCAAGCCCCTTGCGCGGGCGCAGTGCGGTTGCCGAAGCCGTATTGATGATCACGCCGCCGCGCTGGTGTTCCATGATCGGCACGACGATCTGCGATGAGTAATAAAGCGCCTTCATGTTGACCGCCGTGATGAGATCAAAACTCGTCTCGTCTACCTGATAAAGCGGCTGGTTGCGGTGGGTGAAGCCGGCATTGTTGACCATGATGTCGATGCGGCCATGGGCTTCATAAGCCGTGCGCGCCAGCTTTTCCATGTCATCCTTGCGCGAGACATCGGCCTGTACCGCAATTGCCGCGGCCCCGATATCCGCCATTTCATCCTCGACGCGTTTGATATTGATGTCAGCCAGCACGACCTTTGCGCCCTCGGCGGCAAAACGGCGCGCCATGCCGGAGCCAAAGCCAGAGCCTGCCCCAGTGATGATCGCAACCTTGTCCTGAAGTCTTTTCATCTGTCCTCCTTTGCCGGTGGATGCCGGTCAGGTTTGTTCCTGTCTGCATACCGTTGAAACGCGCCTGTCCAGGCCAACATATTGGATGATGAACACAGCATATATGGATAAGCGGTTAATCTGGCCTGTCGAAACTGGCTCCATATGCGCCATATGCGGTTTTGTTGCAAAACTTATCGGTTACAGACGCAGATCTGTTGAATTTAAATCGATTAGATTATAGACAGTCCCTACGCGTCAAACATAACTGTCGTCATTGATCCGCATCATGATAAAGTTGATCCACGGCGACGAGGCAAGTGATTTGCGTCAGATGGAAGAGAGCGAAGGATGACCAGCCAGACCATACCGGTAGAGCCTTTTGATTGCATCATTTTTGGCGGCACTGGCGATCTTGCCGAACGCAAGCTGATTCCTGCGCTTTATCAGCGCCAGCGTGCGGGGCAACTGACCGAACCGACGCGGTTCATCGGCGCATCACGCAGCCAGATGACGGAAGAACAGTATCAGGATTTTGCACGCAATGCGATCAAGGCCCATGTCAAGCCGGACGAGATCGACGAGGCGGAAGTCGAAACCTTTGTCAAGCGCTTCAGCTATACTGTCATTGACGCAAAATCCGATGAAGGCTGGGATACGCTGAAAAACCTGATCGGCAGGAAGCCGGCAAGGATTCGCGCCTTTTATCTGGCGGTTGCGCCAAGCTTGTTTGGCGAGATTGCCTCGCGGCTGAAAGCGCATGGGCTGATCACGCGCGAAACCCGCATCATCGTGGAAAAACCGATCGGCCGCGACCTGCAATCGGCAAAGATACTCAATGACACGCTGGGCAGCGTGTTCCACGAAGACCAGATTTTCCGCATTGACCATTATCTCGGCAAGGAAACGGTGCAGAATCTGGCTGCACTGCGCTTTGCCAATGCGCTTTACGAGCCATTATGGAACAATGCCCATATCGACCATGTGCAGATCACGGTGGCTGAGGAAGTCGGCCTGGAAGGCCGTGCAGGCTATTACAATACGGCCGGCGCGCTGCGCGACATGGTGCAGAACCATATTCTGCAGCTTCTCTGCCTTGTTGCCATGGAACCGCCTGCCTCGCTTGAGGCCGATGCCATGCATGATGAAAAGGTCAAGGTTCTGCGTTCGCTGAAGCCGATCAATACGTCCAATGTCGAGGACCTCACCGTGCGCGGCCAGTATCGTGCCGGCGCCTCGGCTGGCGGGCCGGTCAAGGGCTATCTCGAAGACCTCAATGCCGAAAGCAGCAATACCGAAACCTTTGTCGCCATCAAGGCAGAGATTGCCAACTGGCGCTGGGCGGGCGTGCCGTTTTACCTGCGCACCGGCAAGCGGCTTGCCGCACGCGTTTCGGAGATCGTTGTCACCTTCAAGTCGATCCCGCATTCGATTTTCGGTGAAAGTGCGGGCAAGGTCATGCAGAACCAGCTCGTCATCAGGCTGCAGCCGGATGAAGGCGTCAAGCAATGGCTGATGATCAAGGATCCGGGCCCGGGCGGCATGCGTCTGCGCCATGTGCCGCTCGACATGAGCTTTGCGACATCCTTCAATGAGCGCAACCCGGACGCCTATGAACGGCTCTTGATGGACGTGGTGCGCGGCAATCAGACCCTGTTCATGCGCCGTGACGAGGTGGAAGCTGCATGGGCATGGGTCGATCCGATCCTGGATGCCTGGGAACAGAATGCCCAACCCGTGCAGGGCTATACGGCCGGCACATGGGGCCCGTCGGCATCGATCGCGCTGATTGAACGGGATGGCCGTACCTGGCACGAAAGTGTTTGATTTTACCGCCCTGCGCAGGATCAATGCACAGATATGATCGTTGGTCTGATATGATAGACGCAACTTTCTGATCTGGAACCATGAGGAACGGCATGACAATAGAACGGCATGATTTCACCACTGGCACAGAACTGGCACAGAGCCTTGCCGAGGTTGTTGCAAACAAGCTTGCGGATGCCATTGCTACACGTGGTCATGCCATTCTGGCGGTTTCGGGCGGCAATACGCCGATCCGCCTGTTTGAAGTCCTGTCACGCCAGCCGATCGACTGGAATCTCGTCACTATCACACTGGTTGATGAACGTTTTGTGCCGGTCGATCACGAGCGATCCAATGAAAAACTGGTGCGCGACCATCTGCTGCGCGAACATGCCCGGGTGGCGCGTTTTGTCGGACTTTGCAATGCCGCAAGCACGGTGAATACCGCCGCCCTTGCCGCATCCAGTCGCATTGACGGGTTGCGCCGTCCGTTTGACGTGGTCCTGCTTGGCATGGGGCTTGACGGGCATACGGCCTCCTTCTTTCCCAGGGCCGACAGGCTTGATCAGGCAATCGACCCAACCACGCGAGCGCTTGTGCTGCCCATCCACGCCGAGGGTGCCGGCGAAAAACGCCTGACGCTGACCCTGCCCCTGCTCATCGAAGCGCAGCTTCTCGTGCTGCATATTGAAGGGGCCGACAAGAACGTCGTGTTTGAAAAGGCGCTTGCCGGCGATGACGAGCACGAAATGCCCATCCGGGCAGTGCTGCATCATGCCAGGCATCCGCTTCAGGTTTATTATGCCAACTAGAGCAATCGCGATAGTCACGGAAACGCTGAATTGCTCTGACATATTGTTTTTCCGCAGTTCCGGATCAAAGGACGGGTTCCCATTTTTCCAGGAACTGCTCCAGCTTTCGCATGGCCTGTCGGGCCGGGCGAAATGTCAGCCATGAAATCAGGCAGATTGCCAGACCGAGTAAAGCCAATGTCCAGTTCCGCCCATAGACGCATTCAGGAAATTACCGCACGTATCAGGGAGCGTTCAAAGCCGACCCGCGAGGCCTATTTGGCACGGGTGCGGGAGGCCGCTTCCAGCAAGCCAAAACGGTCCATGCTTGGTTGTGGCAATCTTGCCCATGGTTTTGCCGCCTGCGGGCCGCATGACAAATCAGCCCTTGCCGGCGATGTGGTGCCCAATCTTGGCATCATCACTGCCTATAATGACATGTTGTCGGCGCATCAGCCGTTCGAAACCTTTCCGCAACTGATCAAGCAGGCCGCGCGAGAAGCAGGCGGCGTGGCACAGGTTGCAGGCGGTGTTCCAGCCATGTGCGATGGCGTGACGCAGGGCTTTGCCGGCATGGAACTGTCGCTGTTCTCGCGTGATGTGATTGCCATGGCAACCGCTGTTGGCCTGTCGCATGACATGTTTGATGCGGCAGTCTATCTTGGCGTCTGCGACAAGATCGTGCCGGGCCTTATCATTGGCGCTCTCACCTTTGGCCATCTGCCGGCCGTGTTCATTCCGGCCGGGCCAATGACTTCCGGCCTGCCCAATGATGAAAAGGCCAGAATCCGCCAGCTTTATGCCGAAGGCAGGGTGGGCCGCGCCGAACTGCTGGAATCGGAGTCGAAATCCTATCACGGCCCCGGCACCTGCACTTTCTATGGCACGGCCAATTCCAACCAGATGCTGATGGAGATCATGGGGCTGCACCTGCCGGGCGCCTCCTTCATCAATCCCGGCACACCTTTGCGCGATGCCCTGACACGCGAAGCCGCCAGGCGGGCGCTCGCCATCACTGCCCTTGGCAATGAATATACCCCGATCGGCGAAATGCTCGATGAACGCTCTTTCGTCAATGGCGTGATCGGGCTCAATGCCACGGGTGGTTCAACCAACCACACGATCCACCTGATCGCCATGGCAGCCGCTGCCGGTATCAAATTGACCTGGCACGATATTTCGGAAATTTCAGATGTTGTGCCCTTGCTTGCCCGCGTCTATCCGAACGGGCTTGCCGATGTGAACCATTTCCATGCCGCAGGCGGCATGGGCTTCCTCATTCGCGAGCTGCTTGACGGTGGCATCCTGCATGAAGATGTCCGCACTGTCTGGGGCGAAGGTCTGCGCGCCTATGCGATTGAACCGAAACTGGGGCCAAACGGCACGGTACTGCGTGAGCCTGTGCCGGAAAAAAGCGGCGATGAAAAGGTTCTCACCACGATCAGCAAACCTTTCCAGCCATCTGGCGGCATCAAGGTGCTGACCGGCAATATCGGCAATGCCATCATCAAGGTCTCGGCCGTGAAGCCTGACCGCCATGTCATTGAAGCGCCAGCCAGAATTTTCAATGATCAGGCGGAAATGCAGGCTGCGTTCAAGGCTGGCGATCTCACCGGCGATTTTGTTGCGGTCGTGCGCTATCAGGGGCCAAAGGCCAATGGCATGCCGGAACTGCACAAGCTGATGACCGTGCTTGGCGTGCTGCAGGATCGCGGACAGCGTGTGGCGCTTGTCACCGATGGACGCCTGTCGGGAGCATCCGGCAAGGTGCCCTCCGCCATTCATGTCACGCCGGAGGCACTCGATGGCGGCGTGATCGGCAAGATCCGCAATGGCGATCTTGTCCGCCTGGATGCGGTCAAGGGTACGCTGGATGTCTTGCTTGATCCGGAAACGCTGGACAGCCGTATGGCAGAACGCCCTGATCTTTCCGGCAATGAACATGGCGTGGGCCGGGAGCTGTTCCGCGCCTTCCGCCAGTTTGCCGGACGCGCCGATGAAGGGGCATCGGTGTTCTGACGCAGGGCTGGCCGGTTTGCTCGTGCCCGGATGAACGCAGGCAAGGCAGATCTGCCTTGCCTTGAAATGCGCGCAAAATGCGTTTGAAGGCGCGAAAAAGTGCCTGTAATTATGTCAAAACCGTGGCGTTTTTACGCCAGTATTGCGGCAGGCGGCGGCCAGCGTATTGGCCATGAGCAGCGCGATGGTCATCGGGCCGACACCGCCCGGAACCGGGGTAATGGCACCAGCCACCTTTTCAGCCTCGACAAAATCCACGTCACCAACCAGACGCGTCTTGCCCTCGCCCTTTTCCGGTGCCGGAATACGGTTGATGCCGACATCGATCACGGTCGCGCCCGGCTTGATCCAGTCTGCCTTGACCATTTGCGGGCGACCGACGGCAGCAACCAGAATATCGGCATTGCGCGCAATGGCAGGCAGATCCCTGGTACGGCTATGGGCAACCGTCACGGTCGCATTGGCGGCCAGAAGCAGGTTGAACATCGGCTTGCCGACAATGTTGGAACGGCCGATCACAATCGCATTGAGCCCCGACAGATCGCGGCCATGAATACGTTCGATCATGATCATGGCGCCTGCCGGCGTGCAGGGCACAAAGGCCGTTTCAATCTCGCCGGTGCCAAGCTTGCCGACATTGATGAAATGGAAGCCATCGACATCCTTGTCCGGGGAAATGGTCTGGATCACACGCCCGGCATCAATATGTTTTGGCAGCGGAAGCTGTACCAGAATGCCGTGGATGGCCGGATCATTGTTGAGGCTTTCGATCAGGTCGAGCAGTTCCTGTTCCGAGGTTGATTCCGGCAGTGCATGCTGGACAGAATGGAAGCCGCATTCTTTTGCCTTCTTGCTCTTGGATGCAACATAGACCTGGCTTGCCGGATCCTCGCCGACGATGATCACGGCAATGCCCGGAACAACGCCGGTTGCCGCGACAAGCTTCTGGGTTTCCGTCTTCACCGTGGAAACGACTTCCTCGGCGAGTTTCTTGCCATCGATCAATTTGGCCATAACAGCGCGTGCTCCATTACATATAGTGTCGGAAGATGTCGTTCCCCTTATCACAACCATGCCCATAAGCGCGATGTGGCGCAAAAACAATCTCAGAAGCGCATTCTGGACAGATGTTTTTAACTGAGGGTCGAGAAATGCCGCAGCATGAAAGTTGTTTCATAAATAAGCGCTACAGTGGCGAGAACCGCATGAAAGCGTGGATTTTTCACTGTCGCGCCGGTGATGCACAGCGCAATGAAAATCATGATGCGGATCGGATATTCGATGCCATATTGTTCGAAATGCTCATTTCCCTTGATCAAGGTGTCGATGACATCGGCGGCATATAAAAGCCCAAGCAGACCGAAAAACCAGCTGCGGCGCGACAGGAAATAATCCTGATAACCGGTATAGTCTTCCAGACTGTCTGGGAACAACAGCGTGCAGAGGAAGAAATAGACGCCGGTATAGCCAAGCACGAAAAGGTATTTTTCAAACGTCCAGAGCGGAATGCTTCTGAGGCCAAATTCAAACCACCAGAAGTGCATCATCGACAAAAGCAGGAAGGCGCACCAGGCAAAATGAACAGGATAGATGCGGCTTTTTCCCGGATGCTGGATGAAGCGTGCAAGGCCGATAAGAATGCGGGAAACCCCAAGGCCAAGAATGATGCCGATGATCATGCGGATATGGGTAAAGGCCTCCGCCGGCAATACGCTTGTCTTCCCCCCGAAATCCATCGCCCCTCGCTGAACACGCCTGTTTTCCATCATAGTAGCGAGCAATATCAGGTTATCCAGCATTATTTGCAATCAATTCACGTAAATGGCATGGCTTTTCCGGGGTGCTGGATTTAGCCTTCCGGGCAGTTCCAGGAAAAGTGGGAAGCGGTTTTCCGTCCGGGAACTGCGCGATAACAATATGCTGGAGCAATTCGGATTTTCCATGAAAGCCGAACTGCTTCGGTCGAGTTGCGGCCGGTTTGCGGATCAATATGTCCGCCGGATTGCGCTCTGGATTACGACAATTTTGATGGGACGGCACAATGCAGGATAAGGTCATTCTGGTCGGTTGCGGAAATATGGGCTTTGCCATGCTGCAGGGGTGGCTTGCGAGCGCCATGCTCAAGGCTGACAATGTGCATGTCGTCGAGCCGAATGCGGCATTGCAGGATCGCGCGGCAGCACTTGGCGTGCATGTTCATGCCGATACTGAAGCGCTTGACGCGGCACTTGCGCCGCGCCTTGTCATCATTGCCGTCAAGCCGCAGGTGATGAATGCTGTGTTGCCTGCCTATAAGCGTTTTGCACCCAATGCCACCTTTGTCAGCGTTGCGGCCGGCATTCCGGTTGCGCTCTATGAAAAGATTCTGGGTGAAAATGCCCCCATCATCCGCTGCATGCCCAATACGCCAGCAGCCATCGGCAAAGGCATGCTGGTGACCTACAAGAATGGTAATGTGAGCGGCGAAACGGAAGCCTTCGTGGCGCGGCTTCTTGAAACCTCCGGCAAGGTTGCAAGCGTTGATGACGAGGCCCTGATGGATGCCGTCACTGCCGTTTCCGGTTCTGGCCCGGCCTATGTCTTCCACTTCATCGAGGCGCTGACCGATGCCGGTGTTTCGGCTGGTCTGCCGCGCGAGACTGCAGCCCTGCTTGCCATGCAGACGGTGATGGGCGCAGGCGCGCTTGCCGCGCAAAGCAGCGAAACGCCGGCCAGATTGCGCGAACAGGTGACAAGCCCGAATGGCACAACGGCCGCCGCCCTGGCCGTTTTGATGGGCGAGGACCGACTGAAAAAGCTTGTGGCGGAAGCAGTTGAGGCCGCACGGGCACGCTCGGTCGAGCTTGGAAGGGGATGAGTTAAATCACAAAGTCATAAATGAGTGATAACTCATTGAAATAAATATATTATAGCGCCTTTTAATATCTGCTGTCTGGCTCTGGAACGGTCAGATATGAAGCACTGGCACGGCATCAATCAGTGCCTTTGTGATCGATGCCTGCGGGGTCTGGATGATGTGCCGCGTTGGGCCCGTTTCGACGATTCTGCCGCCACGCGCCCCGCGCTCCATCACCGCAATGCGGTGGGCAAGCTGGGCGGCAACCGCCAGATCGTGCGTGATGAAGAGATAGCTCGTGCCTTCTTCCTGCTGGATGTCGCTGAGCAGTCTGAGAATGCTGCCACGCACGGTGACATCAAGGGCTGAGACCGCCTCATCAAGAATGATCAGCGACGGTTTGCTGGCAAGGGCGCGGGCAAGCGCAACGCGCTGGCGCTGGCCGCCCGATATTGCATGCACGCCGCGCGAAAGCAGTCTTGCATCAAGGCCAACCAGATCGAGAAGTTCTGCCGGACTGCGTCTGATACCATGAATGCGCAAGGGCTCACGCAGCACGTCTTCCACGCTGGCACGCGGGTTGAAGGCTGAAAGCGGATCCTGAAACACCATCTGTATCTTCGCGCGGGCGCGGCGCAGCCCTGCCCCGCGCAAGGCTAGCCAATCCTGCCCCTCAAGGCGGATCGTACCACCTGTCAGGGGAATGAGCCGAAGCAAGGCGCGCGCTAATGTTGACTTGCCACAGCCAGATGGGCCGACAAGCGCCAGTGTTTCGCCGCGCGCCAGCGTGAGGCCTATCCTGTCTAGAACCGGCATTGCGCCATGGCATACCGAGAGATCGTCAACCTGCAAAAGCGTTTCAGCCATCAGACCGCTCCAGACGTGGCACCGCGGCAATCAGTGCCCTGGTATAATCATTTTGCGGGGTGGTGAGGATTTGCGCCGCACGGCCCGCCTCAATCAGCCGGCCGTGGCGGAATACGGCCATGTGGTCGGCAATGCTGCCTGCCAGCGCAATGTCATGCGTGATGAAAATCAGTGTCATGGCTTTCTCGCGCACGAGGCCAGCCAGAAGCTCCATGATTTGCTTTTGCACGATCGTGTCAAGCGCGCTTGTCGGCTCATCGGCAATAAGCAGGTGCGGATTGGCGGCAATCGCAATGGCAATGGCGATACGCTGTTTCTGTCCACCGGAAAACTGATGCGGATAGCGCCTAAAGGCCTTTTCCGGCTCGGGGATTCTCACCCGCTCAATGAGCGCAATGGCGCGCCTTTCCGCCTCGCTCCGGCTGAGCTTTGCATGGCTGCGGATGACTTCAACCAGCTGCGCGCCAATGTGCATCAATGGATCAAGACTTGCCGCCGGATCCTGAAACACGAAGCCGATGTCGCGTCCGGCCCTTGGCGGTTCGCCCTGCCAGTCCATCTGCCCTGAAAGGCTGGCATCTTTCGGCAAAAGGCCTGCAAGCGCCAGTGCCAGCGTGCTTTTGCCAGAGCCGCTTTCACCAATGATTGCAAGAACTTCGCCAGATTTTATCAAGAGATTGACGCAATCCAACGCGCAAATGGCGCCATAGCGGACAGAGACATTTTCAAGTGCCACAAGTCTGGTCATGGCTGTACCACACGTCTTGCCATGGCATTCGTCACCCCTTCGCTTACGAGATAGACACCAACCACGCTGAGCGCCAGCGCAATGCCCGGCAGGATCGAGATCCATGGTGCAGAGCGCAGCACGGTTCGCCCTTCGGCAATCATGCCGCCCCAGGTCACGCGGTTCGGATCGCCAAGTCCAAGGAAGGACAGGGCTGCCTCGATCAATATGGCCGCGGCGACGATGACCGGCACAAGCGCCAGAACCGGCGGCAGGGCGTTGGGCAAGATCTGCCGGAAGGCGATTTCCAGCGGGTGCATGCCGATCACCCTGGCAGCGGCGACATAGTCGCTTTCGCGGATGGATAAGACCTGCCCGCGTGTCATGCGCGCAGCCTGCGTCCAGCTTGAAAGGGCAATGGCTGCAATCAGCACTGGCAGGGACGGTCCGGCAATACTGACCAGTGCCAGTGCCAGCAGAAAGCCCGGCACGGTCTGAAAGGCTTCCGTAATGCGCATCAGCGCCTCATCGACCAGTCCGCCGGCAAAGCCGGCAAGCGTGCCAACCAAACTTCCCAGCAGGATTGCCGCTGCCGCTGCAACCAGCCCGATCAGAAGCGACGTGCGCGCGCCATAAAAGATTCCGGCCAGCACATCACGGCCAAGCCGGTCGGTGCCAAGGGGCAGGCCCGCCTGTTCAAATGGTTGCAGCAAGGGGGGCGCGGCAATGCGCAATGGATCGCCGGGAAAGAGCACAGGGGCAGAAAGCGCCATCAGCATCAGGCAGAAAAGGATGATGGCCCCGGCTGTGCCCTCGCCTGTTGCAAAAAACCGTTTTACGCCGTTCACGTCCGGCCTCCATCAGCGCGAATGCGCGGGTCGAGCCAGAGATAGAGGAGATCAACCACGAAGTTGACCAGGATCACCATGAGCGCACTGGTGAGAATGACGCCGAGCAGAAGTGCGGTATCGCGCGCGGCCACTGCTTCCTGTGCCAGACGGCCAAGGCCCGGAATGGCAAAGACGCTTTCAATCACCACACTGCCGCTAAGCATGCTGGCCGATTGCAGGCCAAGCATGGTGACAAGCGGCAGGGCGGCACTGCGCACAATATGGAACAGTACGATGCGCGGGCGGGAAATGCCGCGCGCCTTCAGCGCCCGGACAAAATCCATGCGCCAGATCTCTGTCATGGCAGCGCGCATGACGCGCAGGTAAAGGGCAAGATAGATCATGGCCAAGGCAATGACCGGCAGGATCAGATGACGGATAACATCGACAGCACGGGCAATCCCCTGTTTGCCGGAGGCGATGGTTTCAATGCCGCTTGATGGCAGCCAGCGCAGCCGGATGGAAAACAGAATGACCAGAACCAGTGCCAGCCAGAAGCCCGGTATGGCATAAAGCACAAGCGAGGTGACCGAAAGAAAGCGGTCGCGGAAACTGCCTGGACGTGCGCCGGCAACAATGCCAAGCAGTGAGCCGCAGGCAAAGGACAGCGCAGTCGCCGCCCCCATCAGCATCAGCGTATTGGGCAGGCGTTCGAGAATGAGGCCCAGAATGGGACGCGAAAAGCTGACCGACCAGCCGAGATTGCCATTCAGAAGGGCTGAGCAATAGGCGACAAGACGGTGCCAGAGCGATTGATCAAGCCCCCAGCGGGCGCGCATTTCGGCAATTGCTGCCGCATCGCCACCAAATGTCACCGCATAGGCATCCACCGCATCGCCGGGCGCTGCCTCCAGCAGCAAAAAACAGCCGACAATGACAATCAGCAGCACGATCATGCTGCCGATCAGGCGCTGTTTCAGAAGGGCAACAATCTGCGGCACGCCGGGCGATGTCCTTGATCAGAATGGTCTGTCACTGTTCTAACCAGGTATCGGCCCAGTTGGAAACTGCCCAACGCGGATTGTTGGCAACATTCTTCACCCGGTCATTGGCAACCGTGATAAACCCCCATTCCGCGACATTGATCAGCGGCAAATCGGCTGCAACCGCCTGCTGGAACTGGCGATAAAGCGCAGAGCGTTCCTTGTCATCGATCTCGTGTGCGGCCTTCCTGATCAGCGCATCGAGTTCGGCATTGGCATAGCCGCCCTGATTGGAAAATGGCACACCGGCCGGAATGCCGCTTTCAACCAGAATGGTGGTCGAAATGGCCGGATCGCCACGATAGACCGTTGGCGCAATGGCAAGATCAAAATCATGATCGGTGTAAACCGCCTTCTGATGCGCGGCGGAATCATTGTTGACGATGCGCGCATCAATGCCGATCTGTGCCAGCGCCTGGCGCAGATAATCGCCAAACTGTCTTGTCTCGTTGAAATAGGGCGCCGGCAACAGCCTGAGCGAAAAACGCACGCCATCTGGTCCGCGCTTGTAGCCAGCCTCATCCAAAAGCGCATTGGCCCTGGCAACATCAAACGGATAGGTTTCGACATCGCTGGTATAGAACTGGCTATCATAGCGCGGAACCGGGCCAGTCGATGGCTTGGCATAGCCAAGGAAGATCGTATTGACGACAAAATCCTTGTCGATCGCATGGGCAATCGCCTGGCGTACTTTCAGATCGGCCATTTCCTTGCGCCGGTGATTGATCTCGACAACAAGCTGATAGGTCAGCGCCTCATAGCCCTTGTCGATGACAGACAGGCCATCAATCGTGGAAATACGGGCAAGATCGGCCAGAGGCACCATGGAAAAGGCCGCAAGGTCAATTTCTTCCGCTTCCAATGCGCCAGCGGCGGCACTGCGATCCGGCATAACGCGATAGATGATTTCATCAAGATAAGGTTCGCCCTCGCCCCAATAAGCATCATTGCGCACCAGACGATAATATTCGCCCGCCTTGTGTTCGGCATATTTGAACGGCCCCGTACCGATCAGCCTTTCATTGGCAGGATTGGTGGCAATGTCCGTTCCTTCAAACACATGCTTTGGCAAAACGGCTGTCAGTGCCGGCAAGGCATTGCGGATGAGCTGGAACGGGGTTGGCTCGGCGAAATGGAAAACCGCCGTATGTTCATCCGGTGTTTCGACTTTTGTGAGCGAATTGAACACAAGCCGCCCAAGATTCTGCAGCGGCTTCCACACGTCCATCGCCGAAAAGGCGACATCGGCAGAGGTGAACGGCGTGCCATCATGCCATTTGACGCCTTTGCGCAATCTGAAAGTTGCAGTCAGGCCATCATCCGAACCTTCCCAATGGGTGGCAAGACGTGGGCTCAGTCCGTTTTCGCCATCAAAAGAGGCTTCCGCCAAGGGCTCGATCACCTTGCTTGCGACGAAAAAGACGCCATTGGAGGCAACAATGGCCGGGTTGAGATTGCGCGGTTCGGAATCGGCGGCCACGACAAGACGGCCGCCCTTGACCGGGCCTGCGGCCTGCACTGCGCCAGTGCCCATAAACAGGCTCGCGCCTGTCAGAAATGTTGCGCCGATCAAAAAATCCCTGCGCGTGAGATCAAAACCAACCATCTGCCTGTCCTCAAACATGCATTTCACCGTGCCTGCCAGCCATGACGACCCATGCCGGCTCTTTCTACAATAATTGCCAGCCTTTGGCAGGAAGAAATCATAGCAAATTCTGGATAAACATTGAAAATCATTTCCGAATTTATTGTGATGCAAAATATGGAACAGATATAATTTTCCCAATAAATTGCCAATAGAAAATAGATTATCTAATCTTTTCCATAGAACTATTTTTTAAATAAATAGTTGTTATAAGAAAATAACGTCTTGCAATCGGTGCGTTTTGTGCAAATCATCATTGATTATATCATAATACTTTTCACAGAAGACTGGAAAGTGTTTGATATAATAAAGCCACCCAGCAGGAGCGAATGTTTTATTGGCTTCTGTATGTCAACCGTGTCTTGCTGGCCGTACGGGTCCTGCCAGCAAGACACATCTCTGAACCATCAGGAGAAGAGGGGAGACAGAAATGCCAAGTTTGCTGCCCCCACTTCATGACGGTCACGCGCCGATCTATCTGCATCACGCCTTTCAGGATGCACTGGATGCGTATGAGGATTGGAAGCTGGAAACCGCCGAGCCGGTTGTTCAGGTCAATGGCAGGACAGCACGTATCAGTGTGATTTTCCGGCGTTTGTGGAACTGTACAGACATGCTGCCACACAATACGATGGAAGCACTGAAGGACATTGTGCCTTCGGGGCTCTTGCGTTCCATTGACTGGCCGGAAAAGGCAACCTTTGCCCATGCCGCCCGCGCAATGCGCGCAGCACTGGAAAGCCGTAAGCAACGGCGCATGCCGGTTGCGGTTTCGTGATGCATGATCCAGAAAAAGCGGGCGAGTTGCTCGCCCGTTTCAGAAACCCTTCCCCTGCAAGCGCCAGGCCTGTCCGATTGGGCAGAATTGCTGTTGTCGCAAGGCCTCAGCGGTGATCTGTCAGGCTGCCGGCTCCAGCTTGCGGAAGCGTACGCGTGCACTGCGCTCAATGGCGGCCACTGTCAGCTCGTCAAGTGCCCAGCGGTCACGCAGCATATGGAGAAATTCCAGCTCTTCCTGTTCAACATGCAGATCGGCAGAGGCGATTTCGACCGCCAGGGCATAGGCCGTATCATAAAGCCGTTCCGGCAGTGCCTCATGTGCAAGGTCGAGAATGCGATCAAGCCCATCTTCATCCGCCAGAAGGGCATAACAGTCTGTTGCAAGCTGCGGCAGGCGACTCTTGTCAAAGCCGACAAAGACCGGAAAACGCGATACAATATTGCCGATCGATGACAGTTCCGCATCGGTCATGGACCGATCGGCGGCTGAGGTCGTGACCATGATATAGACAAGGGCATCCTGCGGCGAAAGCTTCTTCATTGATCGCTCCTGCATCTGTACTGTTGGCGCGAAACCCTGAAAGTTCGCCACGCACAACGGAATCAACAGATCAAATTCCGGTTGAAGGTAAAAAGGCCGTGGAGTGCTTGCAAGGAAATTCGGCTCAAAAGATTGACGTCCGGCATCCGGCACGCCATAGAACATCCGCGCCCATGGCGCATGCACAAACATTTCAATAGACCGCTACAGGACAAGACCATGACATCCGAACGCCTTCCCAAGATCACGCTGACCCCGGAACTGACCGCGGCGGCTGCGGAAGCGAAAGCATGGCCTTTTGAAGAAGCGAGAAAAATTCTCAAACGCTATGCCAAGACGGGTTTTCCGGACACGGTCGTTTTTGAGACGGGTTATGGCCCGTCCGGCCTGCCGCATATCGGCACATTTGGCGAAGTGGCGCGCACCTCGATGGTGCGCCATGCCTTCCGCGTGCTCACCGAAGACAAGGTCAAGACGCGGCTGATCTGTTTTTCGGACGATCTCGACGGCATGCGCAAGATCCCCGACAATGTGCCGGACAAGGCTGCACTTGAACCTTATCTGCAGATGCCGCTTTCGTCGGTGCCCAATCCGTTCGGCGGCGATTTCAGGAGCTTCGCCGATCACAACAATACGATGCTGCGCCGCTTCCTCGATACGTTCGGCTTCGATTATGAATTTGCCAGCGCCACCGAATATTACAAGTCGGGCAAGTTTGATGCCGTGCTTCTGCGGGCGGCAGAACGCTATGATGACATCATGAAGGTGATGTTGCCCACACTCGGCGAGGAACGTCAGGCAACCTACAGTCCGTTCCTGCCGATCTCGCCAAAGACCGGCCGCGTGCTTTATGTGCCGATGAAGAAGGTTGATGCCAAGGCCGGCACGATCACCTTTGACGATGAGGACGGGACCGAAACCACCCTGCCCGTCACCGGTGGCAATGTGAAGCTGCAATGGAAGCCGGATTTCGGCATGCGCTGGGCAGCCCTTGGCGTCGACTTCGAAATGTTCGGCAAGGATCACCAGACCAATGCGGCGATCTATGATCGCATTTGTGAAATTCTCGGCGGACGTGCGCCGGAACATTTCGTCTATGAGCTCTTCCTCGACCAGATGGGACAGAAGATCTCCAAGTCGAAGGGCAATGGCATCTCCATTGATGAATGGCTGGCCTATGCCCCGACCGAAAGCCTGGCGCTTTATAATTTCCAGAAGCCGAAGACGGCGAAGAAGCTTTATTTTGACGTCATTCCGAAGGCAGTGGACGAATATTTCACCTATCTTGCCGCCTATCAGCGTCAGGACTGGAAGGAACGTCTGAACAATCCGGTCTGGCATATTCATTACGGCAATCCGCCGAAGGTCGAACTGCCGGTATCCTTTGCGCTCATGCTCAATCTGGTCAGCGCATCGAATGCCGAAAATCCGGCCGTCCTGTGGGGCTTCATTTCGCGTCACGCGCCGGGTGTCACGCCGGAAAACCATCCGGAACTCAATGCGCTCGTTGGCTATGCGATCCGTTACTTCAACGATTTCGTCAAGCCGACCAAGAAATTCCGTGCACCGGATGAGATCGAACGGGCTGCCCTTGCAGCGCTTGACGCCAAGCTTGCAACGCTTGCGCCAGGCACGAATGGCAATGACATACAGAATGCGATTCTCGACGTTGCCCGCGGCATTGAAAGCTATCAGGATCACAGCAAGAAGAGTCCGGAAGGTGGCCCTGGCGTTTCCGTCGTCTTCTTCCAGATGCTCTATGAAGTGCTGATCGGCCAGGAACGCGGCCCGCGTTTCGGTTCCTTCGTTGCGCTTTATGGCATTGATGAGACAAGGGCGCTGATCAGACAGGCGCTCGACGGCACGCTCGCCTGACTTGTGACCGATGCAACGCTCCTCGGGAGGGGGAGCGTTTCATTTTATGCAAAATCGAAAAAGTTGCGGGAAACAATCTGGATGATGTCGCGAAGAGAAAAGCTCTGTTCGCAATTGTTACAAACAACCCTGCATTGTCACAATTATGGTGGAGATGCATTGACGTCGATTGCTAAGTGACTGAAAACGTGTTTCACTTTCCGTCGGTGACAATTGTGACAATTATCGGGAACTTGTCATCCAGCCGTCATCTGCGACGAGTACCGGATGAACGCGAACGCCACAGATGTCGGGGGCGTCGCCTGAACAAATAGGGAGTAGAGTTATATGCTTACTTATGCTGCGCGTCTTCTGTCCATGACGACCGCCATTGCCATTACAGGCGTTTCGATCGCCGCTGCTGAACCATCAGCTGAACTGATTGAGGCTGCCAAGGCTGAAGGTGAACTCACCACCATCGCTCTTCCGCATGACTGGTGCGGCTATGGTGAAATCATCGACAGCTTCAAGAAGAAATATGGCATCAAGGTCAACGAACTGAATCCTGACGCCGGTTCTGGCGATGAAATTGAAGCAATCAAGGCCAACAAGGGCAACAAGGGCCCACAGGCTCCTGACGTCATCGACGTGGGCTTTGCCTTCGGTACCTCCGCCAAGAAGGACGGCCTGACGCAGCCTTACAAGGTCTCGACCTGGGACGAAATTCCCGATAGCGCCAAGGATGCCGATGGCCACTGGTATGGCGACTATTACGGCGTTCTGGCTTTTGAAGTAAACAAGGACATCGTCAAGGATTCGCCACAGGACTGGGAAGATCTGCTGAAGAGCGACTTTGCCAATGCCGTTGCACTGGCCGGTGACCCGCGCGCATCCGCTCAGGCCATTCTCGCCGTTCATGCCGTTGGCATTGCACGTGGCGGTGAGCCGGGTGCAGATGCCGCCAAGAAGGGTCTGGAATTCTTCAAGGAGCTGAACGCCAAGGGCAATTTCGTTCCGGTCATCGGCAAGGCCGCTTCGCTTGCCCAGGGCTCGACTCCGATCGTCATCCGCTGGGACTACAACTCGCTGGCTGACCGCGATACGCTGAAGGGCAATCCGGAAGTTGATACCGTCATTCCGAAGAATGGTGTCATGGCTGGCGTTTATGTTCAGGCGATCAGCGCCTATGCGCCGCATCCGAATGCTGCAAAGCTGTGGATGGAACATCTCTATTCGGATGAAGGCCAGATCGGCTTCCTGAAAGGCTATTGCCATCCGATCCGCTTCAACGCCATGGCCAAGGCCGGCAAGATCCCTGCTGAACTGCTCGAAAAGCTGCCGCCAGCAGAATCTTACGAAAGTGCCATTTTCCCAACCATCGAACAGCTTGAAGAAGCTCAGGCTGTCATTACCAAGGAATGGGATAGCGTCGTTGGCGCAAACGTTCAGTAACATTCATTAGCCCATTGATATCGCGGCAAAATATTGCCGCGATATCGTGTTATCTGCCAACGCCAGCCCAGAAAAGGTTCCATGAGTTCAGTCGTCGAAACGACAGATCCCGGCAGTCCGGTGCGCAAGCGCCAGCTCCCGCTTGTCTGGCTCGGAGTCGTCCCGTTTTTCCTGTTTGCCATTCTGTTTTTGATCTGGCCAACGGCCTTTCTGATCATTGGCGCATTTCAGGATTCTGCAGGCAATTTCACATTGCAAAACATTTATGATCTGTTCCAGCCGCAGATCATGAGTGCTTACTGGATCTCGATCAAGGTCAGTCTCGCTTCCGCCATTGGCGGTGCGATCATTGGTTTTTTCCTGGCATGGGCTGTCGTGCTTGGCAATCTGCCGGGCTGGCTCAGGCCGGCGACCCTGACCTTTTCCGGCGTTGCTTCCAACTTTGCTGGCGTGCCGCTGGCTTTCGCCTTTCTGGCAACACTTGGCCGCACTGGTCTTGTGACGGTGTTGCTGCGTGAATGGTTCGGCTTCAATCTTTATTCAACCGGGTTCAATCTGCTGAGCTTTTTCGGGCTAACGCTGACCTATCTGTTCTTCCAGATTCCGCTGATGGTGCTCATTCTGACGCCTGCGCTGGATGGCCTGAAAAAGGAATGGCGCGAGGCATCGGCAAGCCTTGGGGCAACGGCGGGACAATATTGGCGCATGGTTGCCTTTCCCATTCTGTGGCCGAGCCTGCTTGGCACATCGCTTCTTCTGTTTGCCAACGCCTTTGGCGCCGTGGCTACGGCCTATGCCCTGACCGGTTCGTCCCTGAACATCGTGCCGATCCTGCTGTTTGCGCAGATCCGTGGCGACGTTCTGCATAACCAGAACCTTGGCTATGCGCTGGCGCTTGGCATGATCGTCATTACGGGCGTTTCCAACCTGCTCTATATCTGGCTGCGCATGCGCGCCGAAAGGTGGCAGCGATGAACAAAAAAGGCTTTACCTTTCAGAAACTTGGTGCCTGGATCGCCTTTCTGATTGGCGCCATTTACTTTCTGGTGCCGCTGATCGGAACATTTGAATTTTCGCTGCGTATGCGCCGTGGCGAATATTCCTTCGATGCCTATCGCGTTGTCTTCAATGATCCGAACTTCCAGGCGACCTTCACCTATTCGGCCGTTCTGGGCCTGATGACCATCGTCTTTGGCGTTCTGCTGGTTGTGCCGACGGCCTATTGGGTCCGCCTGCGCCTGCCGCAGCTGCGCCCGGTCATGGAATTCATCACGCTGATGCCGCTGGTTATTCCTGCCATCGTCATCGTGTTCGGCTATTTGCGCATCTATAATTCGTCATCCATTCTGCCATTCACCGCGGATCCGCGGGCAACCGACCTGTTGTTGATGTTTGGCTATGTGACACTGTCATTGCCCTACATGTATCGCGCGATCGATACATCCATGCGCACCATTGATGTGCGCACCCTGACAGAGGCAGCACAAAGCCTTGGCGCTGGATGGGGACGCATTCTGTTTCGCGTCATTTTCCCGAATGTCATTTCGGGCGTCATGAGCGGTGCCTTCATCACCTTTGCCATTGTGATTGGTGAATTCACCCTGGCATCGCTGCTCAATCGCCCTGCTTTTGGCCCTTACCTGCAGCTCATCGGTGCAAACCGCGCTTATGAACCTTCGGCATTGGCCATTATTTCGTTTGGCATCACATGGCTTGCCATCATCATGATGCAGTTCGTCTCCCGCCTCAATAAATTCAAGACAACCGCCGGATAATGCAATGGCTTTTCTCAATATCAAACATCTGAAAAAGAGCTTTGGTGCCAATACGGTGGTGCATGATTTCAACCTCGCTGTTGAAAAGGGCGAGTTCATCTCGTTCCTTGGCCCATCGGGCTGCGGCAAGACCACAGTTTTGCGCATGATTGCCGGTTTCGAAACCCCAAACAGTGGGGCGATTGAAATCGCTGGCAAGGATGTCGTGAATCTGAAGCCAAACCAGCGTAACATTGGCATGGTGTTTCAAGCCTATGCCCTGTTTCCCAATATGACCGTGGCGCAAAATGTTGCCTTTGGCCTGCGCGTTGCCGGCAAGTCGAAGGCGGAAATCGATGCAACGGTCAAGGAAATGCTGGGGCTGATCCGTCTGGAACATCTGGCGGATCGCTATCCCTATCAGATGTCGGGCGGCCAGCAGCAGCGTGTGGCACTTGCACGCGCACTTGCGACCAAGCCTCAGGTTCTGTTGCTCGACGAACCGCTCTCAGCGCTTGACGCCAAGATCCGCATTTCGCTCCGCGAGGAAATCCGCGCCATCCAGCAGAAGCTTGGCATCACCACTGTCTTCGTCACGCATGACCAGGAAGAGGCGCTGTCCATTTCTGACCGTATTGTCGTCATGCATGAAGGCCGCGCCGATCAGATCGGCACCCCATTCGAGATCTATAACCGCCCGGCTTCGCGCTTTGTTGCCTCCTTCGTCGGTACGCTGAACATGCTGGAGGCAACGGTTGCCGATCCGCAAGCAAACCGCATCGACATTGATCGCAATATCGTCACGGTCACGGAATCGCTCAGCCATTATGCCAAGGGGCAAACGGTCACTCTGGCCCTGCGCCCGGAAGCGGTCAGCCTTGATGCACGCAAGAACCATGACACATCGCTCGATGTGACGATTGATGATGTGCATTTCCTGGGGTCTGTCATCCGCACTCGTGCAACACTGGGCAAGAACCGCCTGTCATTCGACACCTTCAATGATCCAACGCAGCCGCCGCCGGAACGCGGTGAGAAGGCAACCGTGCATTTCGCAGCCCGCGATTTGCTGGTGCTGAAGGACTGATCACGATCTTTCAGATTCAGGCACAACGCCCCGCCATCGAAGCCGATGGCGGGGCGTTTACATGGGTGCTTCCGGTGTGAACGGCATCATTTTGCTGGCTCACGCCTAAGGTGAGACCCAATTTGCCATCAGGTGATTGCAGCGACGAGGCAGACGGCTGGTGGAAAATTGAGTCGCGAGCCTGGAGGATAATCTCTGCATGGCCAAGGCACGCCATCAAGATATCACTACGGCTGGCAGCAATTTTCAATTGCCACTAAGGGCACGAATGGATTGATGCCTAGTCGCGGCTTTTTCTTTCATGCCGCCAGACAAAGACTGTGGCGCCTAGCACCATTGCGGCAAGTGCAAACCATGTCAGCGCATAGGAGAGATGATTGTCGCGGAACCGGACGACCGTCAGGCCGCCTTCCGGAAAATTGCCTGGATTGGAGCTGGCATCGGCGTCGATGAAATAGGGTGCAACGTCACCGAGCCCCAGTTTTTTGCTGAAGGCCACGACATCGCGCGAATTCCATTCATTGCGATCCGGATCATTGGGCCGCAGGAAAAATCCGTCCGGTTCCGGCATGCGCAGGAGACCCGTGACTGTCATTTCGCCAGCGCTTTGGTTTGAAAGTTGTTCTGCTTCCCCGCGCCGGCTCGTCGGTACAAAGCCCCGGTTGATGAATGTGATGGCGCCGTCGGCCGTCTGCATCGGCATGAGCAGCCAGTAGCCTGCACCGCGTTCGGTGAGCGCATTGACCAGGATCTGCTTACCGGCAAGATAGCTGCCCGTCAGCGTAACACGGCGATATTCGTCATCGGCACGGTTGACCCCTGGCCAGTCGGATCGGCCGGGCGCTGCCACTGCTGCGACGTGAATGCGCGCATCGACACGGGCAATCAGATCATGTTTCCATTGCATGCGCTCAATCTGCCAGATGCCAAGGCCGATGAAGAGACAGAAGAAAAGACCGGCCAGAACCAACATCACGATCCGCAACAGGCGTGAGGGCGCTTTCACCTGTGATGGATCGGGATTGTGGGTCATGGCAACATCCTCTTTCAGACCTTACAGGAACTTTGCGTATCAGCACTTTCTGCCTGTACCAATGCATCATGGTGAAACGCCGGCACAAACGGCGTTTCACCCCTTGAGCCCATACGCCGGATGAGGACAAAATGAAACAAAAAACCAAGCAATGTGCGTCCACGAGGACGCACGAATAAGCTTGGGGTTCCAGAGCACATGCTACGGCCTTGCTGAGACGTATCAGACAAGCCGATGCCTGCGGTTCAGAAACAGACCGCAAGACTGGGAGGGGCAGACTGAAAAGGCCCAGTCAGGGCATTGGAGCATTTCACATGATTGAAACGCAATATCGTTGTGTTTCAATATTGTTGTCGCGCTTGGCATCGCGCTCATTGAGCTCGATATTGCACATGCGCCTCAACCTTGTGTTGCGCGAACCTTGTGTTTCGCGCGGTGTTTGGTGGAATAAAGGCTTGCCGTGAAATGCCCGCCACGCCTCCCAGCGGTCAGATCAGGCCAACAGCCGGATCAGGCGTATTTGGCCGCCCTGTAGCGACGATGGGTGTAGCCACCCCGTGACTGGCGCAGGACATTGCAGACCTGGCTCTTGTCATCAGAGGGCTTGGGCATGCCAGCTTTTACACGCTGCAGCATCTGTGGTGTGACAGTACGATTCTTGTCGCTAGGTCCGATAATAATGCTTTTCATTGATCGATCTCCCAACTTAAGGCGCAGAGCACCCCGGGGATGCCCCGGCCAATCACTCAAGAATGTACAGATAACCGAGTATTAACCATAATGTCGCAGTTGACAAGTATGGCTTCTACCCGGCAGTGGCAGAATCACATCCTATAGATTGTATCGCTGCCCCCTATTTTCAACGGGGCCAATCATAAATTGATGAATTTGTTTAATTAAATAAGTTTTTACTAATAAGCCGCGACCTGTCGGGCCGCGGCTTATTGTCATCCTGTTTCAGTCCCGATGGCCGGCGAGGATTTCGCGCTTGCCGACATGGTTGGCGGGGCCGACCAGCCCTTCCTTTTCCATGCGCTCGACCAGGGAGGCGGCACGGTTATAGCCGATGCCAAGGCGACGCTGGATATAGGAGGTCGAGCATTTCTTGTCACGCATGACGACCTTCACGGCCTGTTCGTAAATGTCGCTTTCGTCATCCGCTCCCATGGCGGTTGCGTCAAACCCGGCGGCATCGGCGGCTTCGTCCTCTTCTTCCTCATCCTCGGTCACCGTGGCGAGATAGTCTGGACGGCCCTGTTCCTTCAGATGGCTGACGACCTTTTCCACCTCTTCATCCGAGACGAACGGGCCGTGGACGCGCACGATGCGGCCGCCGCCAGCCATGTGCAGCATGTCGCCCTGACCAAGAAGCTGTTCGGCTCCCATTTCGCCCAGGATGGTTCGGCTGTCGATCTTGGAAGTGACCTGGAAGGAAATGCGCGTCGGGAAATTGGCCTTGATCGTGCCGGTGATGACATCGACAGATGGACGCTGCGTTGCCATGATGAGATGGATGCCAGCTGCGCGCGCCATCTGCGCCAGACGCTGCACCGCTCCTTCAATATCCTTGCCGGCAACCATCATGAGGTCGGCCATTTCGTCGATGATCACGACGATATATGGCATCGGGGTGAGATCCAGCTCTTCCTGAACATAGATCGGCTCGCCGGTCTCCTTGTCAAAGCCGGACTGCACCGTGCACATCACCTTCTCGCCCTTGCCCTTGGCCGAGGCTGCACGCTGGTTGAAGCCTTCAATATTGCGCACGCCAAGGCGGGCCATCTTGCGATAGCGTTCTTCCATCTCGCGCACCGCCCATTTCAGCGCCACGACAGCCTTTTTCGGGTCGGTGACAACGGGGGTGAGCAGATGCGGAATGCCGTCATAGATCGACAGTTCCAGCATCTTCGGATCAACCATGATCAGGCGGCATTCTTCCGGCTTGAAACGGTAGAGCAGCGACAGGATCATCGTATTGATGGCAACCGACTTGCCGGAACCGGTCGTGCCGGCCACCAGAAGATGTGGCATCTTTGCCAATTCGGCGATGATAGGCTCGCCGCCAATACCCTTACCGAGGCAGATCGGCAGACGGTAATTGGATGAGACGAAGGCGCGCGATTCAATCATTTCGCGCAGATAGACGGTTTCACGCGTGGCATTCGGCAATTCAATGCCGATCACGTTGCGGCCCGGAACCACAGCAACACGCGCCGACAGCGCCGACATGGAGCGAGCAATGTCATCTGCAAGGCCAATGACGCGCGAGGATTTGACCCCCGGCGCAGGCTCGAATTCATAGAGCGTCACCACCGGGCCGGGGCGGACATGGATGATTTCGCCGCGCACGCCAAAATCTTCCAGAACGCTTTCCAATAGTCCCGCGCTGCGTTCCAGCATTTCCTGGGTAATCACATTGCCTTCCTTGACTGCTGGCATCTGCAACAGATCACGCGGCGGAAAGACATAGTCATCACGGGAAACCGGCGTCTCAATCTGTACAAGCGGCTGCGGCTGATAAAGCGCAATCGTTGGTTGTGGCTTTGGGGCTTCCTCGGCTACAGGTTCTGCAACGGTTTCAGAAACGGGTTCGGGCGCAACCGTTGCAACAACCGCCTGATCGTCATGATCCGTGGCTGGTGCGGCCGGTGCTGCTACCATTTCTGTTGCCGTTTCATTGGCTGGTTCTGCAACGGGTGCTGGGCTTGCCTGCGCTGCTGCCTGTTGTGGTGCAGCGATTGGCTGCGTGGCCGCTGGCGTTTCTGCGGGCGCCGGATGGGTCGCTACAGCGGCAACCGGGCTGGCTGCTTCGACCGGAGCAGCCGGGGCAACAGAGGCAACTGGTTCGGCAGAAGCAATCGAAGCAGGCTGAACCTTGCTCCATTCACGCACGCGGTAACGGGCGAGAATTTCCTCGACGCTCGGCGCAGCCTTTGCCGGCGCCGGAGTTTCGGCAACAGTCTGTGTTGCCGCAACCGGCATGGGCTCAAGCGGCGTCGAGAAATCAACACCTTCAAAAAAGGCAAAGTCGGACAGATTGGCAAATGCGCTCGCCACCGGCTGTTCGGCTGCTGCCGGCTTTTCTGCGGCGGCAATGTCCGGCATGCGCACAACGACAGCCTGCGGCGCATGTCCTGGCACGACTGGAGAAGCAGAAGCAGCCTGCGCGGCTTGCACGGAAAGCGGTGTGGAGGTCGTTTGCTGGACCGAAGCCGCAATGGGGGCTGCTGGCGCTGCCGATGCAACAGGTTTTGCCGCCTGCACGACCGGCGGCACCGGTGGCGCGGCAGGCGTTGGGATCAGCTTTTGCGCAACACTATCCTGCAGGGCTGCGACAGCCATTGGCTGGGCTTCCGCCATTTTCTGCACCTCTGCTGCCGGCACATCCACAACCGGCTTGGCTTGCGGACGCCAGGAGATCGGCGGGATTGGCTCGCCACGGCGGCGTAACAGTTCTGCCTCTGGCGTGCGGGTAAAACGCACATTCTCGCCAAGCGAAAAGTGCATTTTCCATGCACCATCGGCCGAAAGATCAGGTGTTCCCGATGGGGTGCGTGCCGGCTTTGGCTCTGCGGCACTGTTTGTTTGACTGCCCTGTGATGCGGGAAAATTTTCTTTCAAATTACGCATATCGCTGAACCATGAAACTGTCGCTTTAACAAAACCAAGTAATAAAAAATGAAGGTTAACAACCCCTTCCGAAACTCTGGCCGCGGCGCAATTTATTCCGTCAGGATGCAAGGCGGAGAGCCGGCAATTCAAGGCGTTGCCGGTTTTGACGCTATGGTGAAATTTTTAAATCCCCCGCAAGGCCCCCTCCCCCGGCACCTTGCGCCAGAATCAGCGACTCAAACCTTCGGCAAAAGAGTCAGGCATGTTCATTCCTGCTTGAGGCAGACCGTGAGATAGGATAGTGCGAATGGACAGGTATCAGCCTCAAGGCCAGCGGGGCATGATCGTAGCCGATATCAGGGGACGGGCACGGCATGAAAATCACCATTGAGGAAGCGCTCGACCGGGCGCAGACAGGCAAATTCCAGCAAAACCTCATGGGCGTATTCGGGCTGGTCTGGGCGGCTGACGCCATGCAGGTACTGGCCGTCGGCTTTACCGGTGCTGCAATTGCCAAGACATATGGACTGACCATTGGCGAGGCCTTGCAGACCGGCACATTGTTCTTCCTTGGCATGCTGTTGGGGGCCGCATTGTTTGGCCGTCTGGCCGACCGTTTTGGCCGTCGCGCAATTCTGCTTTTCACCGTTGGCTGTGATGCCCTATTTGGCCTGGCCTCCGCTTTTGCGACGGATTTTGCCAGCCTGCTTGTGCTGCGTTTCCTGACCGGCATGGCGGTTGGCGGAACGCTGCCGGTCGACTATGCCATGATGGCGGAATTCCTGCCGGCGAAAAACCGTGGCCGCTGGCTGGTCATGCTGGAAGGTTTCTGGGCGGTCGGCACGGTGGTGATCGCACTGACGGCGTGGATCACCAGCCTCACCGGCGTTGAAGATCCATGGCGTTATATTTTCGTGGTCACGGCCATGCCGGCACTGATTGGCATATGGCTACGCTTGTGGGTGCCGGAAAGCCCGATGCATCTTTTGAAGCAGAACAGGAATGAACAGGCCAAGGCCGTCATCAACCGTGTGCTTAAGCGCAATGGCAAGGCAGAGCTGCCGGCCGAGGCAGAGCTGATCGCGCCCATGCTGGTGACCAATGAGCGGCTGTTGTCTGATACGCTGCGCCAGCGCACGCTTGCCACGCTTGCCGTCTGGTTCCTTGTTTCTGTCTCCTATTATGGCATCTTCACCTGGATTCCGGCCAAACTTGCCAGTGACGGTTTTGGCTTTGTGCGCGGCTATGGTTTTCTTGTGGTGGTCGCGCTGGCACAATTGCCGGGCTATGCGCTTGCCGCCTATGGCGTGGAGGCATGGGGACGACGCAAGACGTTGATCGGCTTTCTGTTCATGAGTGCGATTGCCTGCGTGCTGTTCACGATTGCCAGCAACGCCATCCTGATCGGCGCCTCTATCCTGATCATGAGCTTTGCCCTGCTTGGCACATGGGGCGCGCTTTATGCCTTTACGCCGGAACTCTTTCCCACTGCCTTGCGCGGCAGCGGCATGGGGGCGGCTGGCGCCATGGCGCGTCTTGGCGGCCTGCTTGCGCCCTCGGTACTTGCCTTTGTCATCAGCCAGAGTTTTGTTCTTGCCGTGGCGATCTTTGCCGCACTGCTTGCACTTGCCGGCGTGATTGCAGGTTTCATCAATGTCGAGACCAGGCAACAGGCGCTGCAATAGCGTCTTAACTCGCCTTACGGAAAGTCAGATTGATGCGGCAGCGGCCAAGCCGTGCATGCTCGCCCTCTTTCAGCGGCAATATGCCGTGATGGAACAGGCGTGACGGACCGCCCCAGACCACCACATCGCCGTGATGCAGTGCATGTTTCGCAATCGGATCCGAGCGGCGTTTGCCGCCAAACTGGAAGGTTGCAGACAGGCCCAGCGAAACCGAAACAATGGGCGCGGAAAAATCGCATTCGTCCCTGTCCTGATGCAGCGAGAGTTTTGCTCCCGGTTCATAGCGGTTGATCAGGCAGGCATCCGGCACAAAACCGGCAAAGCCGCCTTCGCTGGCAGCAGTCTGTGCCAGCGTCAGCAAGGTTTCCGGCATGGCGGGCCATGGCTTGCCGCTATCGGGATCGGTCGGACTATAGCGATAGCCCTTGCCATCGCTCACCCAGCCGACCTTGCCACAATTGGTCATGGCAACCGACATGCGATAACCGCCGGGTGTCATCATGTGACGGAAGGGAGCCGCCGCCACGACCGCATCAATTGCAGACAGGATGGCGGCTTCATAGTTCAGGGCAAAGCCGCGCAACAGCACGGCGCCTTCTGCCAGTTCCTTGCGCGGTTCAAGCTGGTCAAACAGATCCATCATGACCAGACATTAGCCAGTTTCAGGCCGTATTCCAAGGACCGGCTCGCAGCGCCTCAGACATGCAGCGCCTGACCAAGCGCCTTCATGCAGGCCTCGGCCAGGCCTTCCCCAAGTGTCGGATGGGCGTGAATGGTTGCGGCAATATCCTCAAGCCGCGCGCCCATTTCGAGGCTTTCCGCAAAAGCTGCCGCCAATTCTGAAACACCTTCTCCAACTGCTTGAATACCAAGGATAATATGGTTGTCGGCACGTGCGATGACGCGGATGAAACCATCATCCCTTTCCATGGTCATGGCGCGACCATTGGCCTGAAACGGGAAAAGCCCGCTCAGGATGGCATGGCCCTGTTTGCGAGCCTCGTCCGGCAAGAGCCCGACCGTGATGATCTCCGGATCGGTGAAACAGACAGCCGGAATGGCGCGCTTGTCCCAGACCTGTTTGCCGCCGGCAATGATCTCGGCCACCATTTCTCCTTGCGCCATGGCGCGGTGGGCAAGCATTGGTTCGCCAGTCACATCGCCTATGGCATAAATCCCGCGCATGGAGGTGCGGCAGTGATCATCAATACGGATGAAACGCCCATCCATATCCAGCCGGATTTCGCTCAAGCCCCAGCCATCGGTCTGTGGTTTGCGGCCAACGGTCACAAGAATTTTGTCTGCCGCAATGGTGCGGATGGTGCCATCGGCGGCCTGCACATCCAGCCCCTTGCCGTCCCGGCCAAGGCCCCTGGCTGTGGTATTGGTCAGAACTTTCATGCCCAGCAGTTTCAGTCGCGCTATGATCGGGCGTGTCAGTTCGGCATCATATTGCGGCAGGATGCGGTCGGTCGCCTCGACAATGGTGACCTTCGCGCCAAGCTTGGCATAGGCTGTGCCGATCTCCAGCCCGATATAGCCACCGCCGACAATGGCGAGATTGTCGGGGATCCGGTCGAGCGAAAGCGCCTCCGTCGAGGAAATGACGTTGCCGCCAAAGGGCAGCGCCTCGATTTCCACCGGAACCGAGCCGGTGGCTATGACGATATTTTCGGCATGGATGATCTGGCGACCGGTATCGGTGTCAACATGCACGGTCTTGCCATCGACAAAGCGTGCCTGCCCTTGCAAGATGCGCACTTTCGACCGCTTCAACAGCGTCGCCACACCGCCATTCAGACGGTTGACGATGCCGTCTTTCCATTCAAGGGTCTTGGCAAGGTCGATTGCCGGCTTTTCCGCACGAATGCCAAGTGCGCCCTTGGTTGCAAAAGTCGTCAGGCGATAAAATTCATCCGCCGCATGGATCAGCGCCTTGGACGGAATGCAGCCGACATTGAGGCAGGTGCCGCCAAGACGCTTGTGTTCTACCAGCACCGTATCGATCCCGATCTGGCCTGCGCGAATGCCGCAGACATAGCCGCCCGGCCCGCCACCGATGATCAGAAGTTTGCAGGAAATTTCACTCATGGCTTCAGCCTTCCACAAAGATCATGGCCGGATTTTCCAGCAGGCTTTTCAGCTTTTGCACGAAGACAGCGGCATCCCAGCCGTCGATCACCCGGTGATCAAAGCTGCATGACAGGTTCATTATCTTGCGCGGCACGAATTGCACCCCATCCCACAGCGGCCGCACGGCCATCTTGTTGACGCCAACAATGGCCACTTCCGGCCGGTTGATGATCGGCGTGGTGGCAATGGCGCCAAGCGGCCCAAGCGAGGTGATGGTGATGGTAGAGCCCGTCAGTTCCTCGCGCTTGGCGGTGCCGCTGCGGGCAGCTTCGGTGACGCGGGCAAGTTCCGATGCAGCGGCAAACAGCGTCAGGCTTTCGGCATGGCGCACGACCGGCACGATCAGCCCGTTTGGCGTCTGGGTGGCGATGCCGACATGCACCCCGCCAAACTGGCGGATGATATCGGCCTCATCATCATAATGGGCGTTGAGCGCCGGCTGCTCTTTGACCGCCTTTACGATCGAACGGATGATGAAAGGCAGAAATGTGAGACGCGGCCGGCCTCCCTTCTGCTCATGGTTGAGTTTCGAGCGCAGATCCTCAAGCTGGGTGACGTCCACTTCCTCGACGATTGTTATGTGCGGGATATGGCGCTTGGCTTCCGCCATGCGCTCGGCAATCTTGCGCCTCAGTCCAATGACCCTGATCTCATTGACCGACGTATCAGCCACATAACCGGAAGAGGCCGGTCCCGCGCCGATTTCCTGCTGGAAAAACGCATCAAGATCCTCATGCGTGATGCGCCCTGCCGGTCCCGTGCCACGGACACGGCGCAGATCAACACCCGCTTCGCGTGCGCGCAGCCGCACCGAAGGCGTTGCCAGCGGCTTTTCGCCTTCTGGCCGGATTGGCCCGGCACCTGCAAAGCTGCGCATGGGTGCGCTGTGCTTTTGTGCAGCCGGCGTTGCAACCGGTTTTGCCATGTCTGGCCGTGCTGGCGGCGGGCTTGGCGGCGTTACTTTTTCAGGCTGCGGTTCTGGCGCGGCAACAGGAGCAGGTTTTTCCTCCGCTTCGCCATCGCCTTCGATTTCGAGCCGAACCAGTTCGGAGCCAACCGCGATCTTTTCACCGATCTGGCCATTGATCGCCAGAACCTTGCCTGCGCGCGACGATGGAATTTCAACTGTTGCCTTGTCGGTCATGACGGCGGCAAGCAGATCATCCTCGCGGACGAGATCCCCCACCTTCACGTGCCATTCGACCAGTTCAGCCTCGGCAACGCCTTCGCCGACATCGGGGAGTTTGATTGAAAATTGCGCCATGGTGCTTCCCCTCCCTCAGGCTTCCATGATGGATGTGAGTGCACGCCCGACCCGGTCGGGGCCGGGAAAATAGGCCCATTCCTGCGCATGCGGATAAGGCGTGTCCCAGCCTGTCACACGGATGATCGGCGCTTCGAGGTGATAGAAGCAATCGCGCTGCACCTGTGCGGCAAGCTCTGCGCCAAAACCGCTGGTAAAAGTTGCCTCATGCACGATCACGCAGCGTCCGGTCTTTCTGACCGAGGCCATGATGGTGTCGGTATCAAGCGGCACAAGCGAACGCAGATCGATCACTTCGGCATCAACGCCGGTTTCCTCGGCTGCCGCCAGCGCGACATGAACCATGGTGCCATAGGCCAGCACGGTCACATCATTGCCCTCGCGGCGAATGGCGGCCTTGCCAAGCGGCACAGTGTAATAACCGTCCGGCACTTCACCCAGCTCATGCTTTTTCCAGGAGACGACCGGCTTGTCGTAATGGCCGTCAAACGGCCCGTTATAAAGCCGCTTCGGCTCGAAAATGATCACCGGATCCGGGTCTTCAATGGCAGCCAGAAGCAGCCCCTTTGCGTCCGCCGGGGTGGAGGGAATGATGGTCTTCAGGCCCGATACATGGGTGAACAAGGCCTCCGGGCTCTGGCTGTGGGTCTGGCCACCATAAATGCCGCCGCCGGACGGCATGCGGATCACGATCGGACAGGTAAATTCGCCCGCCGAACGATAACGCAGGCGGGCAGCTTGCGACACGATCTGGTCATAGGCCGGATAGACATAGTCGGCAAACTGGATCTCGATGCAGGGACGCAGGCCATAGGCCGCCATTCCGATTGCCGTGCCAACAATGCCAAGCTCGCTAATTGGCGTGTCAAAGCAACGATGCTTGCCATATTTTTTCTGCAGGCCGGCCGTGCAACGGAAAACGCCGCCGAAATAGCCGACATCCTCACCAAACACCACCACCCGCTCATCGCGCTCCATGGCAATGTCATGCGCATTCTGGATGGCCTCGATCATGGTCATCTTGGTCATGGCTCAGAACCCCGCCTCCTGTCGCTGGCGGATGAGATGCGGCGGTGTTTCCGCATAGACATCCTCAAACATGTCGCGCATGGATGGCTTGCGTCCGTCATGCAGCGTGCCGATGGCTTCGGCCTCGCGCTGCGCGGCAACCACCATGTCCATCACTTCGGCTTCGGCCTGTTTGTGGCGTTCCTCTGACCAGACACCGCGCTTGATCAGATGGTTCTTGAGCCTGAGGATCGGGTCGCCCAAAGGCCAGGCGTCGCTTTCTGTCTTGGGGCGATAGGCGGCCGGATCATCCGAGGTCGAATGTCCGCCGGCGCGATAGGTGACATATTCAACAATCGTTGGCCCCAGATTGCGCCTTGCCCGCTCGACCGCCCATTTGGCCACGGCATGGACAGCCAGATAATCATTGCCATCAACACGCAGGGCCGGAATGCCAAAGCCATGACCGCGCGCGGCAAAGGTGCCGGAGCCGCCTCGCGCTATGCCCTGAAAGGTGGAAATCGCCCATTGATTGTTGACGATATTCATCACCACCGGCGCCTTGTAGGTCGAGGCAAAGACGAGAGCGGCATGAAAATCGCTTTCCGCCGTCGAGCCATCGCCGATCCATGCCGCGGCAATTTTCGTGTCATGGCTGATTGCCGAGGCCATCGCCCAGCCAACGGCCTGTGTATATTGCGTGGCAAGATTGCCGGAAATGGAGAAAAAGCCGTAATCCCGCGCGGTATACATGACCGGCAGCTGGCGCCCCTTGACCGGGTCTTTCTCGTTGGAAAAGACCTGATTCATCATCATGACCAGCGGATAGCCGTCGGCAATGAGCAATCCCGCCTGACGATAGGTAGGAAAATTCATGTCGCCCTTGCGAAGCGCCTTGCGGAAGGCACAGCTTACCGCCTCCTCGCCCAGATGTTGCATGTAGAAGGATGTCTTGCCCTGACGCTGCGCCATCATCATGCGCGCATCATAGGCACGCAGGATCATCATGTGGCGCAGCCCTTCCTTCAGCTCATCATCGCTGAGCGTGCCCGCCCACGGCCCCACCGCCTCGCCTTCGCGGTTGAGCACGCGAATGATGGTGAAAGCCAGATCGCGCATGTCTTCCGGCTTTTCATCGATCTTCGGGCGCCGGACAGTGCCAGCACGCGGAATTTTTACATGGGAGAAATCCGGCACATCACCCGGCCGCCATTCCGGTTCCGGAACATGCAGGGAAAGTTCAACCTTGTCGCTCATGCGGGGACCCCTCGCAATGGGACTCGCAAAACCGGCACTTCAGTCGCACGGGTGAAATGCAAACCGTGCCGGCACCAATTGCCGGTTACGGCCATGCACTGTGGTCGCCCTTTCGTTCCCCGTACAACGTGAAGCCGGTTTTCCTCCTCCGGTTCACTTCACCATAGGGTGGTACGGCTTTCCAAATAAAGCAAGAATATTCTTAACCCTTTGCAGGACACTTTATTCATAAAAGTTCGATCATAGCGCAATAAAATGTCAAGGCTGCATCAGGAAACAAGTTTATACCACTGATTTTCAATGCTTTTAAGGCAATCATTTCAAGAGGCAATAACGCAATATTATTTCTGATTTTTGCCTTGAAAAGGCGTACCGATTGGTACTTAAGTGATGGCAACGGGATGATTGCGCAATGAATGGACAAAAAGCCTGTGCATATTGAATTGGCAGAAGCCATGTGCTCCCGGAAATGCGCCTGCCCGTTTCATCCCGTTCACAAACAGACCGCGCCGGAGCAATTCAGTATTTTTGTGAAATCTGAATTGCTCGCGCATGGTGTTACATTGTTCCGGACGGAAAACCCGGCTCCAGCCATTCCGGGACTGCGCGAAGACAGGCGCGGGAAGAATGATGCTGCAAGCCGGCATTGCTCCCTTTGAGCCTTGTGCAATGCCTGAGATGATCAGGCCTCTGCCTTAGCGGATGGCCTTGCCATCCTGGTCAAAACGATGAATCTTGGCGGCATCCGGCGTAATGAAGATGACATCGTCCTCATCATAATGTTGCTCACCAAACAGCCGCACGGTGATGAGGCCAGCCGCTTCCGTTTCGACATAAAGGATGGTGTCGGCACCCAGATGTTCGGCATGGATGACCTTGCCCTTCCATGTACCGCTATCACGGGAAACGGAAATGTGCTCCGGTCGCACGCCGATGGTCTTTGCGCCCGCCTCACCAATGCGCTCAGCCTCGATGAAATTCATCTGCGGCGAGCCGATAAAGCCTGCCACGAACAAATTGTCCGGCCTGTTATAAAGCTCCATCGGAGAGCCTATCTGTTCAATGCGGCCAGCATTCAGCACCACGATACGGTCAGCAAGCGTCATTGCTTCCACCTGATCATGGGTGACATAGATCATGGTGGCCTTCAGCTCACGGTGCAGCTTGGCGATTTCAAGCCGAGTCTGGACGCGCAAGGCAGCATCCAGATTGGACAGCGGCTCGTCGAACAGGAACAGTTCCGGGTCGCGCACGAGCGCGCGGCCAATGGCTACGCGCTGGCGCTGACCGCCAGACATTTCCGCCGGGCGGCGTTTGAGATAAGGATCCAGCGACAGCATGGCCGAGGCCTTGGCCACGCGCCTTTCGATCTCGTCCCTGGGCGTGCCGGCCTGTTTCAGGCCAAGGCCCATATTGTCCTTCACCGTCAGATGCGGATAAAGCGCATAGGACTGGAACACCATGGCGATGCCGCGCTTGGAGGGCGGCGTGAGCGTGACATCCTTGCCATTGATCAGCACCTGTCCGGAGGTGACATCCTCAAGGCCGGCAATCGAACGCAGCAAGGTTGATTTTCCGCAACCGGACGGGCCAACAAAGATGATGAACTCGCCATCGCACACTTCAAGATTGATGTCGGTGAGAACGGTTTGTGGGCCGTAGCTCTTATGAATGGATTTTAATTGCAGCGATCCCACTGAATTCTCCCTTAAAGCTTGACAGCAAGGCCGGTGCGTACACTCTCATCTGCGGCAAGGCAGATGCGCAGCGACTGCAGCGCATCATCCATGTGACGGCCGAGATCCAGATCCTCGCGGATCGCCTTCAGCATATAGGCCTGTTCGCGTTCGCACAGTTCCTGATGGCCCGGCTCGTCTGCCATGGACAAATCGACATCCGGCGCAAGAAACTTGCCATCGGCGCCGCATTCTGCACGATGGATGCGGATGGTCGAGGTCTTGGTATGCGCATCCACATCGTCTGACTTGGTCGTGGCCTCGTTCATCACGATCGACACGCAGCCATTGGGCGAAATCACATCTTTCACGAAGAAGGCGGTTTCCGACATCATCGGCCCCCAGCCGGCTTCATACCAGCCGACCGAGCCGTCATCGAACAATACCTGCAGATGGCCGTAATTGTACATGTCCGGCTTGATCTCATCCGAAAGCCGCAGGCCCATGCCGCGCACTTCCACGGGTTTTGCATCGGTGATCTGGCACATGACATCGACATAATGCACGCCGCAATCAACGATTGGCGATGTCGTGTTCATCAGGTTCTTGTGCGTCTCCCAGGTCTGGCCGCTCGACTGCTGGTTCAGGTTCATGCGGAAGACATAGGGGCCGCCGAGCTTGCGCGCTTCTTCAATCAGCCGCATCCATGACGGGTGATGGCGCAGGATATAGCCGACCACCAGCTTGCGCCCATTGGCGCGGGCACAGTCGATCACGCGTTTTGCGTCTTCCACCGTGGTTGCCAACGGCTTTTCGACAAAGACATGCGCGCCCTGCTCCATGGCAGCAATGGCATATTCGGCGTGGCTTTCCGAATAGGTCGCAATGCAGGCAAGATCGGGCTTCAGTTCCTTGAGCGACTCATGAAAGGATGGGTGGATCGTGTAGCCCTTCAGCTCATCCGGAACATCAACCTTGGTGCGATTGACCAGACCAACAATTTCGAAGCCCGGATTGCGATGATAGGCCAGCGCATGGCTGCGCCCCATATTGCCAAGACCCGCCGAAAGAACGCGAATAGGGTTTTGGGTAACTGAACTCATTTATTTTACCGCTCCGGCTGTAATGCCGCGGATCAATTGCCGCGAGAAGAGAACATAAAGGACAAGGACTGGGAACATGGCCAGCGACAGGGCTGACAGAACCGCATTCCAGTTGGTGACGAACTGACCAATGAACAGCTGCGAACCAAGCGTGATAGTCTTGGTTGCCTCGCTTGGCGCGAGGATCAGCGGAAACCACAGGTCATTCCAGATCGGGATCATGGTGAAGACCGCAACCGTCGCCATGGCGGGGCGGATAAGCGGCAGCACCAGTTTGAAGAAAATGGCATATTCGGACATGCCATCAATGCGCCCGGCATTTTTCAGGTCATCCGAAACCGTGCGCATGAATTCGGACAATATGAAGATCGCAAGCGGCAGGCCCTGCGCCGTATAGACGAGGATGAGCGCAGTCAGCGTATTGACGAGGCCAACCGCCACCATGCCCTGCAACAGTGCCACCGTGCCAAGGCGGATCGGGATCATGATGCCGATTGCCAGATAAAGCCCCATCAGCGTATTGCCCCTGAAGCGATATTCCGACAGCGCAAAGGCCGCCATGGCGCCAAACAGGATGACGAAGAAAATGCTGGTGACGGTGACGATGGTGCTGTTCTGGAAATAGGTCAGGAAAGAGCCCTGCTTCAGCACCGTCTCATAGCCGATCAGGCTGAAGGTTTCAGGCGAAGGCAGGCGCAAGGGGGTGCGGAAAATCGCATTGCGGTCCTTGAACGAATTGATCAGTGTCAGTGCCACCGGAAAGACGGCAACCAGCATGTAGAAGATCAACGCGGCATGAACCAGCGTGGAGCGAATGGGCGATGTACGTGCCTTGGACATGATCTCACCCCTTTAGAACTGATAGCGCCGCATGCGCCGCTGAATGGCGAACAGATAAAGCGAAACGCCAGCCAGAATGATGAGGAACATCACCGCAGCAATCGTTGCCCCCATCGACGGATTGCCAAGCTGGAGCTGGAAGCCGAAGAAGGTGCGGTAAAGGAAGGTGCCGAGAATGTCGGTCGACTTGTCCGGGCCTGCAAGCGCACCCTGCATCGAATAGATGAGGTCGAAGGCGTTGAAATTGGAAACGAAGGTCATCACAGAAATCAGGCCGATCGCCGGCAGAATGAGCGGCAGCTTGATCTTCCAGAACTGGCTCCAGCCGGTAATGCCATCGCATTCGGCCGCTTCAATGATTTCTTCCGGAATGTTCAAGAGGGCGGCATAGATCAGCATCATCGGAATGCCGACATATTGCCAAACTGAAACCAGCGACACCGTCACCAAGGCCGTATCTGCCTTGCCAAGCCACGGCGCAAAAGCCCATTTGAGGCCAACAAGATCCATCAGCCATGGTGCCACACCCCAGATCGGCGACAGGATCAGCTTCCAGATGAAGCCGACAATCACGAAGGAAAGCAGCGTCGGCAGGAAAATGGCCGTGCGGTAAAAGGCAGCGAGACGAAGGCGCGGCAGGGACAGCATGGCGGCCAGAAGAATGCCAACCGGATTTTGAACCAACATGTGAATTGCAAAGAATATCACATTGTTTTTCAAGGCATTCCAAAAATCACGTGACCAGTTTGGGTCGCCAAACAGCATCTTGAAATTGTCAAGGCCGACAAAGACTTTCTGCCCATCAACGACATTGAAGAAGGCCTGCCGCAGCGTTTCAATCAGCGGCAGGATCATCACCGCCGTATAGACCAACACACAGGGCAGAAGAAAAACGGCAATGTGCCAGCGCCTTGGGCGTTTGGCGACAGGTTCGGACAAGTCGGCGGACTGGCTCATCAATGATACGCTTTTGCTCAGAGCATCTCTCATTTGGGTGACATCAGGAGAAATGCTGAAAATTCCCGTTTATGCATGCCCCTGCCGGTGCCGGATGGGCAATGTGTTTTAAGTCGGCCAGACTTCACGTGGCCTGACTGTGGAACGAAAACGGGCAGCGCATCTGAAGGCGCTGCCCGTTTTCAATCTTTTACTTTGCTGGCTTGTACCAGCTGTCAAGACCGGCCTGAAGCTTCTTGGCAGCTTCTTCCGGCGTTACAGTGCCATTGATGACATTGGCCGATTCAACCCAGGTTTCGTTTTCCAGGTTTGGCGTGCCGCGCGACAGGATCTGATAGGTCGAGCGGATCGTCGGCTTGCACTTTTCACGCCAGGAAACGAATTCCTGTGCCAGCGGATCGGTCATATGCACCGCGGTGGAATTGAGGCTGAAGAAGCCCGGCAGCGCATTGGCATAGATTTCGGCAAATTCCGGCGAAGCCACCCAGTTCAGGAATGTCTTGGCTGCTTCGGCATTCTTGCTGTTGGCGTTGAGGCCAAGGCCGATATCGTTGTGGTCGGAGATATAGCAGGTGTCGCCTGCATTCTTGACCGGCGGCGGGAAGGCGCCCATCTTGAACTGGGCCTGGGTATTGAACAGGCCGATTTCCCACGAACCAGCCGGATAGATCGCCGCACGCCCCAGCGTGAACAGGTTCTGACTGTCCGGATAGGTCTGTGCTTCAAAGCCGTCGCCCAGATATGGCTTCCACTTGGCAAGCACTTCAAACGGCTCAACCCACTGCGGATCGGTCAGCTTCTGCTTGCCTTCGATCAGCGCCTTGCGGCCTTCCTCACCCTTCCAGTAGGTCGGCCCGATATTCTGGTAGCCCATGGTTGCGGCTTCCCACATATCCTTGGTGCCCATGGCAAGCGGGATATAGTTGCCGTCAGCCTTGATCTTTTCCAGTACCTCAAAGAATTCGGCTTCCGTGGTCGGCACCTTCAGGCCAAGCTGGTCAAAGGCATCCTTGTTGTAGATGAAGCCGTGAATGACCGAGGCCATCGGCACGCAGAAAGTCTTCGATCCGTCGTCGGTCGTCCAGGCAGACTTTGCGACATCAGAGAAGTTCTTCATGCCTTCCAGATCGGTGAGATCGGCAAGCTTGCCCTTGTTGAACAATTCAAGCGAGGTGTCGAAAGGACGGCAGGAGATCAGGTCGCCGGCAGAACCTGCATCCAGCTTGGCGTTCAGCGCCGCATTATATTCGGTCGGAGCGCTTGGCGCGAAGACGATCTTGATTCCCGGATTCTTGGCCTCAAAAGCCGGAATGATCTTTTCCTGCCAGATCTGCAGATCGTCATTGCGCCAGCTTTCAACCGTCAGCGTGACTTCGTCAGCAGCGAGCGCTCCCGCGCCTGAAGCCAACAGCGTCGAGCCAAGCAGAGCCAGCTTCAGCGTGTTCTTAACCATTGAGCATCTCCCATATTCAACGCTCAGCTCATGAGCATCATCATTTTTTGCAAGGATAGAAGTTTCCTACGTTTTTTATCCGACCGCAACCGCGCTCGCCATCACATTGCGCAACCGATGCCAACATGACCCGGCACCCTGCGGCAAAGGCCAACGTCAGGGGCAATTCCACCTGACCAATGATAATGCCAAAAACATACCAATTGTCCAGACATGTTTTTAAAAGCTTTGTTGAAAACACAATCCACACCCCAATTTACTGTAATATCAATATATTATGTAATTTTGTTCAACTTAAACAAAATTGTTGGGATATTGGTATTTATTTGGTATCGTCTAGTCAGAGGTAATCATGACAGACTATTTTATCGGCGTGGATGGTGGCGGCACTGGCTGCCGCGCAGTTGTGGCAAATGCAAGGGGCGAGGTGTTGGGGCATGGCACGGCGGGTTCGGCCAATATCGTGACCGACACGAAGACGGCTCTTGCCAATGTCATGAAGGCAATTGATGTCGCTCTGAAAGCGGCGGGGCTTGATGCCTCCTGTCATGGCCGCTGCCATGCCGTGCTTGGCCTTGCCGGCGGCAATGTCGAAGGTGCCGGCGCGCCGATCGAGGCTGGCCTGCCCTTTGCCCATGGCGATGTGGAATTTGACGGGCTGATCGCGCTGCAGGGGGCGCTTGGGGATCAGGATGGCGCGGTGGCCATTCTTGGCACCGGCACTTCCTATATCGTGCGCCAGAACGGTCATGTTCATTCGGTTGGCGGCTGGGGCTTTCCATTAAGCGATCTTGGCAGTGGCGCACGGCTTGGCCAAAGCCTTTTGCAGGAATGCCTGCTGGTTCATGACAACATTCGTCCGGGCAGCCCCTTGACCCGCGAAACACTGGCCGAATTTGGCAACAGGCCTGACAATCTGGTTGACTTTGCCTGGACCGCAAAACCCGGCGACTTTGGCAAATATGCACCGCGCATTTTTCAATATGCCGATCAGGGCGATCCTGTTGCCGTCCGTCTGCTGCAACAGTCGGCCGCCCATGTCAGTGAAACACTGGACCATCTCATCCGGCAGGGTGTTGACCGCATCAGCCTGCTTGGCGGCATGGCGCCGCTTTATGTCAAATGGTTGCCGGAGCATCAGCAGCGCCTGCTGGTTGCCCCGCTTGCCGATGCGCTGACCGGCGCCTTGCAGCTGGCGATCAAGCGCTATGCACAGTCACCGAGAGCGACAGCCAATGAGCAAAAACCTTAGCGCCATTCTGCCCAGAAACCTGCTTGGCAATGCGTCAGCATCCGGCGCGGGGCCTCTTTATGTACAATTGCGCAATGCGCTTGAAGCGGCGATCCGCGCCGGTCATCTCGCCGATGGCGAGGCGCTGCCGCCGGAACGCGAAATTGCCGAAAGCGCCAATATCAGCCGTGTGACGGTGCGCAAGGCGGTGGACGAGCTGGTCAAGGCGGGCCTTCTGGTGCGCCGGCAGGGTTCCGGAACCTTTGTCGCCAATCCCGGCGAGCGCGTACAACAATCGCTCTCCATGCTCACCTCCTTCACCGAGGACATGGCGCGACGCGGGTTTGAAACCCGGTCGATCTGGCTGGAGCGCGGCCTGTTCTTCCCCTCGCCAGAGGAAATGATCAAGCTTGGCGTTGCCTCGCATGTCAAGGTGGCACGGCTTGGCCGCCTGCGCATGGCCAATCAGGTGCCGATGGCCATTGAACGCGCAAGCCTTTCCAGCGAAATCCTGCCTGATCCCGATGCGGTCAAGACCTCGCTTTATGAGGAACTGGGCCGTACGGGTTTCCGTCCGGTCAGGGCCGTGCAGCGCATTTCTGCCTGCAATCTCAAAAAGGAGGATGCGGAATTGCTCGGCGTGCGCGAAGGCGATGCCGGGCTTGCCATTGAACGGCTTTCCTATCTCGCAAGCGGGCATGTGGCAGAATATACCTGTTCGCTTTATCGCGGCGATGCTTATGATTTTGTTGCCGAACTGACCATTCCCGTGACGGAACAGCGCCAGCAATAAGTTTCGGCAAGACCATGCAGAAACGCCGTGCGCTGATCGAACGCACGGCGTTTTTCATTGCTCAAGTCGGCTTAATGATGGCGCACGCCCTGGCGCGCCAGTTCGGCCGTCGGATCCGCGACAACGCGTTTTTTCGACTTGTCGTCCATCAGCTCATACCACATGGCGTTGAGCACTGCGAAAGCTGCTGCCAGTGGCAGGCCAAGAAGCCAGGCGAAATACCACATATCATTCGTCCTTTCGTTTGGCCAATCAATAGGTGTGGTTGCTTTCGTCTTCGATCATGGCCTTTTTGACCTTGCCCGAAAGTACCTTGTAGACCCAGCCTGTATAGGCAAGCACGATTGGCAGAAAGATGACCGTTACCACCAGCATGATGAACAGCGTCATGTGACTGGAGGAGGAATCCCACACTGTCAGGCTTGACCTCAGATCATTCGACGAGGGCAGGATGAACGGGAACATCGACACGCCGACCGAAGAGATGATGCCGAAGATCGACAGCTTGCCGAACAGAAGCGGTGCGAGTTCGCGTCCGCTGCGCAAGGTGACGAAGACTGCCAGAGCGCCCAGAATGCCAAGTACCGGAGCAATCAGTAGAACCGGATGGCTGGCATAATTGGCAAACCATGCGCCCGCATCAAGTTCCACCGTCTTGCGCAACGGATTGGACGGCCCATCCGTCACGATTGCGCTGGTGATGCGATAGCCCGACAGCCACAGCCAGCTGATTACGCCGGCAAGACAATAGAGCGCGGCCGTCAACAGTGCTGCCCAGCCGCCAAGGCGGCGTGCACGGGCGGCCACATCGCCTTCTGTCTTGAGCGCAATCCATGCCGCACCATGCATGGCAAGCATGGCAACCGACAGAAGACCACACAACAGCGCAAACGGATTGAGCAGGCCAAGGAATGTGCCGTCATAGAAGATCTGCAGGTCATCATTGAAGTGGAACGGCACACCCTGCAGTACATTGCCAACCGCAACCCCGAAAATCAGCGCCGGCACAAAACCGCCGATGAAAAGGGCAATATCCCAGCCATTGCGCCAGCTCTGGCTTTGCTTTTTCGAGCGATAGTTGAAGCCGACCGGCCGCAGGATCAGCGCGAACAGGATGACAAACATCGCCAGATAAAAGCCGGAGAAGGAAACGGCATAAAGCGGCGGCCAGGCTGCAAAGATCGCACCGCCACCAAGAATGAGCCAGACCTGATTGCCTTCCCAGACCGGGCCGATCGTATTGAGCACGATGCGGCGTTCCACATCGTCCTTGCCGACGAAAGGCAGGAGAATACCGACGCCGAGGTCAAAACCATCCGTGGCGGCAAAGCCGATCAGAAGAACACCAAGCAGCACCCACCAGATCAGGCGCAAGGTTTCATAGTCCAACAAATCGCTGAGTATCATGGTTCTTACTCCGCAGGTGCAATGCTGGCAGGGGCAAGTTCTGCCTCTGGCTTGCTGTCAGGTTCCGGTCCTGCCTTGATGGCGCGCAGCATCAGTCCCATCTCGATGATGAACAGGATGGTGTAGATCGCCACAAAGCCAAGCAGGGTGAGCAGCACCGTCGAGGCGCCAAGATTGGAGACAGCCATTGCAGTTGGCAGGACGCCTTCGATGATCCACGGCTGACGGCCGAATTCGGCAACGAACCAGCCCATTTCAGCGGCAATCCACGGCAATGGAATGGCAAAAACCGCAATGCGCAGCATGAGCGGATATTTGTCAAGCGCACGGCGCGCCGACAGCACGAAGAACGAGCCGGTCAGCAGGATCAGGAAAAAGCCGATGCCGACCATGATGCGGAACGACCAGAACAGTTCCCATACACCGGGAACCGTGTCATTGGCAGCCTTGTTGATCTGCTCTTCCGTGGCCGTACGCGGGTCATCGACATAGCGGCGCAGCAGCAGCGCATAGCCAAGCCATTGGCTGTTGTCTGCAAAGACATCCTTGACATCCTGCGGCACGGCATTGATGTCGCCGGCCGCGCGGATTTTCTGCAGCGCATCATAGGCCACGATACCATTGCGGATATGGTTTTCGGCATTTTCCACCAGCTGATCAATGCCGGGGATCGGGGTTGTCAGGGAACGGGTTCCGATAAGTCCCATAACCCATGGAATCTTCACGGCATAATGGGTTTCGCGTGCTTCCTGGTCAGGGAAGCCGAACACGGTAAAGGCAGCCGGTGCCGGTTCCGTCTCCCACATGGCCTCAATGGCGGCAAGTTTCATGCGCTGGTGTTCGCTGGTGAGATATCCGCTTTCGTCACCCAGCACGACAACGGAAAGTGCGGCTGCCAGACCGAAGGAGGCTGCCACCGTCATGGAGCGCTTGGCCAGTTCCACCGAGCGACCCTTCAGCAGGTACCAGGCGGATATGCCAAGCACGAACACGGCTGCCGTCACATAGCCGGCCGAAACCGTATGGACGAATTTTGCCTGTGCCACCGGATTGGTAAGAACGGCAAAAAAGTCATTGATTTCCATACGCATGGTCTGCGGATTGAAGACAGCGCCGACCGGATTCTGCATCCAGCCATTGGCAATCAGGATCCAGAGGGCAGAGAAATTGGAACCAGCTGCCACGGCATAGGTGGTGATCAGATGACCAACCTTGGACAGGCGATCCCAGCCGAAAAAGAACAAACCAACAAAGGTCGCTTCCAGGAAGAAGGCCATCAAGCCTTCAATGGCAAGCGGAGCGCCAAAAATATCGCCGACATAGTGGCTGTAATAGCTCCAGTTCATGCCGAACTGGAATTCCATCACGATGCCGGTGGCGACACCCATAACAAAATTAATACCAAACAAGGTTCCCCAGAACTTTGTCATCTGCCGCCAGATCAACCGTCCTGTCATGACATAGACGGTTTCCATGACTGCCAGAAGTACCGACAAGCCCAAAGTCAGGGGTACAAAAAGGAAGTGATAAAGTGCCGTGATTGCAAACTGCAATCGCGACAGGGAGACAATATCAAATTCCATCTGTTCAACCGGTCAGACCGGCCCTCCTGATGTTGTGGCTGCACATTTGCACAACCCGCAACGGCGAGTGACAGAAACTGTCATCCTCCGTCAGATCCAATTAAAATGTCTGCGGATCATTTGAGCCCCGCAAAACACAAGTCGTCCCCCTTTTGATTACGCGTATATGACTCGGTAAACGCGCCTTGTTCGATTCTAAGAATGCGCTCGCAAATCATTGCATCCTGGCGCAGATGCGTAGCGATCAGAAGCGTGCGCCCTTCGGCGCGCTGCTTCAGACGGGCAAGCACATCGCGCGCCGTCTCGCCATCAAGACCTTCCGTGGGCTCATCGAGCAGCCAGAGCGGCGCATCGGTCAGGAACAGACGCGCCAATGCCAGACGACGCGCCTGACCACCGGAAAGCCCCAGGCCACCCTCACCCAGTTGCGTATTAAGCCCGTCGGCAAGCGAGGCAACAAATGCGCCAAGCCCCGCATCGGCAAGCGCCGCCATCAGTTCAGCATCATCCGCATCGGGCTTTGCCAATAGCAGGTTGCCGCGAAGTGTATCCTGAAACAGCTCCGTGCGCTGTGTGAGAAGCCGGGCAGGCAAGGCTTCGACCCGTTTACCCCGTGCGGCAACCTCGCCCATCAAGACCTTGAAAAGCGTTGATTTTCCTGAACCACTGCGGCCAACAATGGCGACATGTTCGCCTTCGGCAATGGCAAGGCTGACCGCATTGAGTGCAGCCTTTTCGTCCTCTTCATAATGCGCGGAGACGGATTCAAGCAGCACCGCCTTGCCGGCTGGTGGCACCGGCAGGGAGCGAAGCTCAACATCCTTCTCCTGCCGCGGCAGAACGCGTCTTGCCGCCAGAATGGTGCGGCCAAGCTCCATTGCGCCACGTCGCAAGGCGCTAAACGGCTCCATCGCACCAAGCACGATCAGGACGGCCAGTGCCGCCACGGGCGCATTGATGCTGCCATCGCGCATCAGCCAGCCGACGACAATGAGGCTGCCGGCAAGCAGGGCGGCATGGACAATGCCAAGCCCCGCGCCGGTTCTGATTTCAATGCGGTTGAGATCACGGTCGGCTGCGGCGACATAATGATCGGCTCGGCTGAGTGCCGCACATTGCGCATCAAGCCGGCCAGCCATCAGCAATTCGGTTTGCCCGGCCACAAGATCAATGGTACGGGCGCGCATGGCTTCCGTGCCCTTGGCACGGCGACGCATGGCGCGCCCGGATTTTTTTGCGGCAAGCAGCGGCAGACCAAGCCCCGCAGTCAGCAGGACTATAACCACGGCAAAACCAAAGAGCGATTGCATCAGGCCAAGGGCAATGCCGGCAAAGAGTGCCGTTGCAAGCGCTGCGCCCATTGGCACAAACACGCGCAGATAAAGCGAATCCAGCGCATCGATATCGGCGGTCAGGCGAAACAGAAGTCGCGCCGGGCGCAGCAGCAAGACCTTGGCGGCAGATGGTCTTGCCCATTGGCGGAACAGTTTTTCCCGCAAGGTGGCAAGCACGGCCAGCGTCGCATCATGGGTGACAAGGCGCTCGAAATAGCGCGAAACCGTGCGCATGATGGCAAGCAGGCGAATGCCCGCGGCGGGCGCAAACACATCAAAGCCAATCGCCGTCGCGACACTCAGGCCAGCAATTGCGGTTGCGGTGATGAACCAACCCGACAAGCCAAGCAGGCCGATACCGGAAATCACGGTGATGGTGGCAATCACAATGCCCAGGACAAGCGCGACCGGTTTGGCGTGGAAGAACAGGTCCAGAATCGGACGCAGCGCGTGAAGCCCCTTCATTCGGCAGCCCTCCCCGTCAAATTCTGACCCTTTTCCAGGCGATCAAGCCGGATTACGCGATTCATTCTTTGTGCCAGCCCCTCATCATGGGTTGCCACGATGAGCGTCTTGCCTTCGGCAAATTTCAGCAGGCTGTCGGTGATCTGCCCAGCCGTCCATTGGTCAAGATGGGCGGTCGGCTCATCGGCGAGAATAATGTCAGCCTTTTCATTGATCGCGCCGCGCGCAAGCGCAAGCCGCATCGCCTCGCCGCCGGAAATGCCCGTGCCGCTTTCGCCAATCAAGCCATTGTCCGTCACGCCCTTGACGTGGCCAAGTGCCATGTGTTCAGCGGTTTCTTCGACCTGTTTTGCGGCGGCCTTGCGCCCAAGTGTGATATTGAAACGGGCAGAGCCTGAGAAAATATGCGGCTTCTGGCCGATCCAGACCATGCGCTCACGCGCAGCATGATCATCGCCAAGGGCGTGTCCGGCAATCAGAACAGCGCCACGCTCAGGCGCAATCAGCCCGGCTGCAAGCGCCAGCAAGGTTGACTTGCCATAAGCACTCGGTGCTAGCAGCGCTACATGTTCACCTGCCTCAACATGCAGGGAGAAATCAGAAAAAACCGCATTTCCTTCGCCAAAGCGAAAGGTGACATTGGCAAAGGTGACGTCTGGTGCAGCATCACTTGCCGATGAGCCCGCAGCAGGCGCAATGATGGAGGCACTGTGTTTTGCCAGATTTTCCAACGCAGCAATGCCCGCCTCCCCCGAGGCCCGGTCATGCCAGACAGTGGACAGATCCCTGAGCGGCTCGAAAAAGGCTGGCGCCAGCAAAAGGATGAACAGCGCCTCGCCAAGGTCGAGTTTTGCGCCCCATGCACCGAATTGCAGCTGACCCAGCAGATGAAAGCCGATATAGACCGCAACCATCGCCACGCCGAGCGCGGAAAACAGTTCCAGCACGGCCGATGACAGAAAGGCGATTTTCAGCACGGCCATGGTACGGCGGCGCAAAGTTTCGGCATTTTCACGCAGGCGAATGGCGGTCGCATCGACCGCACCAAAAGAGCGTATGGTGGCAAGCCCGCGCAGGCGATCAAGCAGGAAACCATTCATGCCGCCCACGGCCGCAAGCTGTCTTTCACTGGCCGCCTGCGCGCGCCAGCCGATCAGTGCCATGAATACCGGAATGAGCGGAGCTGCAATGAACAGAACCAGAGATGCAACCCAGGAATAATAGAAAACAACCGCGGCGATGATGAGCGGCACCAGCATGACGCGCATTTTCACCGGCACAAAGCGTGACAGATAGGGCACGACCATTTCGGCCTGCTCGGCCAATATGCTTGCCGCCTCACCGGAGGATGGCCGCGTTGCATCCAGCGGAGAGCGCATGGCCAGCGCGGTGATTGCCTTTTGCCGCAATTGCGTGAGCTCTGATCGCGCCGCATCAAAACAGAGTGCCGCCCCCTTGCGCTCGATCAGGCTGCGCAACACGCCGATCAGGAAAATGGCAGCGGCATAAAGATAGATGGATTGGTCAAAGCCATGATTGGCCAAACGGCCAATGGCAAAGGCGAGAAAGGCGGCCTGCGGCAGCCAGAGCAAGGCCGCCAGAGTTTGCAGCATCGCCCCGGCACGCAAAGGCGCAGGGACAGCGCGATGCTTCCGCTGATGTGCGCGTTTATGATCGCGCTTTTCCTCATCGTTAGCGGTCAATTGTCGTTCCGTTTGGGGGGCAACGGAATTCACTCTCGCTTTTGCTCCTTCTTGCCCGACATGCGCCCGCGCCCAAGCGCGACGATCTTGTCGGTCGTTTCAAGAAAACGGGTCACCTTAGAGCCAAGGGCCAACAGGCTCATCAGCCGATCCGTATCCATGGTCTTCACATCATCGTACCAATTGGTCAGGCGCTCGATCATGGAATACATGTCTTTCATGCGCTTCTGCGCATATTGGTCCGATTCCGCCTGTGGCTGCTCCATCAGGATCTGCCGCAGGACAGTCAGTGTCGGGTCGATCTCACGTTTCTTGCGCTCTTCGGCAAGGATGCGCAAAATCTGCCAGACATCACCCGGCGTGGTAAAAAAATCGCGCCGATCGCCGGGAATATGCTTGAGAACAACAAGGTTCCAGCCCTGCAGTTCACGAATGCCCATCGAAACATTGGAACGTGAGACACCAAGCGCCTCGACAATGTCATCCGCACAGATCGGTTCTGGCGAAAGATAAAGCAGCGCATAGATCTGCCCGACCGTCCGGTTGATGCCCCACCGGCTTCCCATTTCACCGAAGTGAAGCACGAATGACTGAACAATAGGCGACAGTTCCAAATTTCCTCTCCCGTAATTTCTGAGTTTTCAGAAATTACTGAAAACTCCGTAAGCCATTTTCTTTTCCCCTTCAACCCGTTTGTCGCGGCGAAAACACGCGCACGACAAAAGGCCGCATGCTGCCATTCCTCCAGATGACAGCATAGACATCGCTTTCCCTGTCAGGATGACACGCTTTCTCCTGACGCATGGAAATGCAGGACAACAGCGTTTTGCCTGCATCTGTCAGATCGGCTTTGGCGCCAATGCATGTCACTGAAACCCGGGTATCAAACCGATGTCTGTCTTGCATGTATCGGCAGTCTGTTCCGATAAACAGCAACCTTGAGCATTAAAAAGAGCACAGAAAAGTCAACCGGCTCGCATGCGCAGATATGTCATGTGTTTAGGTTTTCATTTTCTCCCCGAACATCCGTCTTTTCCTGCAAGAGCTGAAACGGCCGCAAAAGCCGCGGTGTGCTTTGAAGGCAAATTTCGGGGAGATTGTTCTGTCGGCCTAGCCCGTGCATGAATGGCGGGAAATACTGCATCGCCCATCGTACCAAATGCACCAGCCCTCCCCATCTGCAGCTGCAATCGGATACGAAATCTGTGTTTATGTTGAGCAACTGTTTCAGCAAAGGCAAGTTTTATCTTTGCTGAACAGTTGTCAAAGCCTTGTTGATTTTGGCAATTCCCTGCTGTCCTGCGTCAGATCGCGGTGAATGACGGCGCGGCTGAGCAGCATGAGGGTGACCGGCGTCGTCACGACGACAAATACAATGATCAGAATTTCATGCAGAACCGGGCGCGATTGCAGGATGGAGAAAAATATAATTGATGCGATCAGGATTCCGCCCGCACCGCATGATGATCCGATGGTCGGCGCATGAACCCGTTCATAAAATGACTTGAAACGCAACAGGCCGATGCAGCCGATCAGTGTCAGGAAAGCGCCAAGCACCAGAAACACGGCCACGACGATCGCGGCCCAGAGCGGAAGTTCGGCAGCAAGGATCATTCGATCACCTCCCCACGCATCAGGAATTTGGCCAGCGCCACGGTTGCCACAAAGCCAAGCAGCGCAATGATCAGTGCCGCTTCAAAATAGATCATGCTTCCGGTGCGGATGCCGAACGTAATCAGAAGCAGCAGCGAATTGAGATAGAGCGCATCAGTCGCCAGAATGCGATCCTGCGCGCGCGGGCCGACGATCAGCCGGTAGACCGTGCAGGCCATGGCAGCCCCCAGCATCAGTTGCGAGGCGACCAGTGCCCAGAAGATGATGACAGCACTCATGCCGATTTCTCCTTCCCTGGCTCAGGGCTGGAAGCCTTGCCGAAAATCGCAATCAGCGGTTTCTCATAGCGGCTCTTGATGGAATCGCGCCAATATTGCTCTTCCTCAAGATCCAGCACATGGATTGTCAGTTCATGCCGTGCGGCATTGTAATCAACCCAGGCCGTTCCGGGCGTTGCCGTGATGATGCAGCTTAGAATTGCCAGGCCGCCCTTGTTTTCCAGATCAAGCGGGATTGTGACGAAACCGGGGGTTCGTGTTTTTCGTGGCGACAGAACAAGTCTGGCAACGGCAATATTGGACCGGATGATATCGACAACCACCTCCCACAACAAGGCCAGCATGGTTGGCATGGAGCGAAGATGGTTTTTCTCCGGTTCCAGCGCCGTCATGATCCAGCCTGCGACCAGAGAAACAACCAGACCGATCAGAAACTGTCCGCGGCTGAAGCCATTGAGCAGCAGCCAGAAAATGAGCAGCGCAACAAAGAGCAGAGGATATGGCAGCAATCTTCTCATTTGCCATTCTCCGTTTTGCCGCCAACGCGCGGCGTGTTGATCACGCTCTGGATATATTGTTCTGGTGTATGCAGGTAATGCGCGGTTGCTTCCATATAGCGCATTACCGGTCCGGCTGCGAAAGTAAGCGACAGGCAAACAAGCAGAAGCGCGCCAACCGGCACGATTTCACGCACCAGAACGCGCGGCACATTGCCTTCCAGCGATGCCCAGAAGGTGCGAATGCCGGTACGCGTCATGGCAATCAGGGCTGATAGACCAGACAGCAGGATGAGCCCGACCAGCACCCAGCTTGACGGATCAATTCCCGCCGCAGTGTTGGGCGCGATATGATTGCCGTTGAGAATGGCCGAGAGAATGACGAATTTGGCGATGAAGCCGGAAAATGGCGGCAGACCGATCAGCAGGATCGCGCAAATTGCAAAGCACAGTCCAAGAACGGCCAGGGTTGCCGGCAAAAGTGTACCAACCTCTTCTTCCTCTTCCTCATCCTCCTCGTCACCATAGGCTTCCATGGTCACGGCAAGAACATTTGCCGCCGCGTCCTGACCGCGTTCGACCAGTTCGATCAGCAGGAAGAAGGCCGCAATCGTCAGCGTCGAGCTGACCATATAAAACAGTGCCGCCGCTGTCATGGCGGTATTGCCGCTGCCGATGGCAGCAAGCAGGGTGCCGGACGAAACCAGAATGCTGTAGCTTGCAAGCCTGCCCATGGCCTGTGAGGCAACCACGCCGATCAGGCCGAAGGTGAGCGTGACCATGCCGCCGAAATAAAGCCAGTGATTGCCAAAGCCATAGGACGCACCAGACGAAATGCCGAACATCAACGGCGACAGACGCAACAGTACATAGATGCCAACTTTTGTCATCACCGCGAAAATGGCGGCAACCGGGGCAGCGGCAGCACTATAGGTCGGTGTCAGCCAGAAATTGAGCGGCCACATGCCGGCCTTGATCAGGAAGGCAATGCCAAGAATGGCTGCCCCTGTTTCCAGCAGCATGCGATCCTGTGCTGCGACATCCGGAATGCGCTGGGCAAGATCGGCCATGTTCAGCGTGCCGGTGACGCCATAAATCAGGCTGACACCGATCAGGAACAGCGACGAGGCCACCAGATTGATGACAATATAATGCATGCCCGCCTTCACGCGTGCCACGCCTGAGCCATGCAGCGCCAGACCATAGGAGGCCGCCAGCATCACCTCGAAGAACACAAACAGGTTGAACAGGTCGCCGGTAAGGAATGCACCATTGAGCCCCATCAACAGAAGCTGGAAGATCGTATGGAAGTTGGGGCTTGCCTTGTACCAGTTGGCAAGGGCAAAGCTGAGCGAAGCAAGGCCAAGCACACTGGTCAGCACCAGCATCAAGGCCGCCAGTCGATCAAGCACCAGCACGATGCCAAAGGGCGCCGGCCAGTCGCCGATCAGATAGACCATCGGCTCTGGCGCCTTTTCAATTGCCATGATCATAAGCTCGATGGCAATGGCGATCTGCAGCACGACCGAGATGACATTGATTGCCATTTTCAGCCTGCGATTGCGTTCATCAAACAGCAGCAGAACGGCAGCCGTCACCAGGGGCAGCACGATCGGCATGACAATGAGATGGGATTGCCAGGTCATCATCAGTTCTCCTTGCCGTCGACATGGTCAGTGCCGGTGAAGCCGCGTGCGGCAAGCAACACCACAAGGAAAAGGGCGGTCATGGCAAAACCGATGACAATGGCCGTCAGTACAAGCGCCTGTGGCACCGGATCGGTATATTGCCCCGGATGAACATCCACGCCGGAGCCCAGTATGGGCGGCGCATTGATGCGCAGCCGCCCCATGGCAAAGATGAACAGATTAACTGCATAGGAAATCAGTGACAGGCCGATCACCACCTGGAATGTGCGCGGGCGCAGCAAAAGCCACACGCCAGAGGCCATCAGCACGCCAATTGCCAGCGAAAGAACGAGTTCCATGTCAGCCCTCCTCCTTCGCTGCCTGCAGACGCGAGACGCGATGCTTGCGGATCGACTGATGCGCCAGGGCAATCAGAACCAGAACCGTTGCGCCGACGACAAGCGAGAAGACACCGAGATCAAACAACAGCGCACTGGCAAGCGGCATTTTGGCGACATGCGGAATGGTGACATACTGGAAATATGTGGTCAGGAACGGATAGCCGAAAATCCACGCGCCAGCCCCGGTCAGCGCGGCACAGAGCAGACCAGCCCCGATCCAGCGCAACGGCAGGATACGCAATCTGTCTTCCACCCAGCGTGTGCCAAAGGCCAGATATTGCAGGATGAAGGCAATGGCGAGCGCCACGCCGGCCGCAAAACCACCGCCCGGCAGATCATGGCCGCGCAGATAAAGATGAACCGCAAACACCACGATGACAGGGAACAGCCAGCGCATGATGACGGATGGCACGGCAAGGTAATCGTATAATGTCTCGCCTGCCCTGCGCTCCGGCATGGCTTCATCATAGGCATCCTGAATTTTCTGCTGTGCAGTCGAGCCAGCGGTATCGGAAGCCGGCCGGAAACGGCGCAGCAGCGCATAGACCGTCAGGCCAACCACACCCAGAACCGCAATTTCGCCCATCGTATCAAAGGCGCGGAAATCGACCAGGATGACATTGACCACATTCTTTCCGCCGCCGCCCGTATAGGCATTCTTCAGGAAGAAATCGCCAATGCTGTTCATTGATGGTCTGGTCATCATCGCATAGGAAATGAGCGCGACACCAAAGCCGCAGACGATCGCCATGACAAGATCGCGATAGCGACGCATCCGCGCCTTGATCTGCACCGGCATGGGATCCGGATCTTCCCAGCGCTTCGGCAGCCAGCGAAGGCCAAGCAGCAGAAGCACGGTCGTGACGATTTCAACCAGCAATTGTGTCACCGCCAGATCCGGCGCTGACAGCCAGACAAAGGTGATGCAGGTAATCAACCCCGCTCCGCCAAGCAGGATAAGCGCCGCCAGGCGATGGAATTTTGCCTGTTGCGCCGCACCGATGGCGCAGGCCGCGCCCAGAAGCCAGAGGCCGGCAAAGACCGGATCGACCGGCTGTGGCGCCAACGCCCCGACACTCAGGCCGTCCTCCGCCAATTGCCAGATTGCGCCAAACATCGCCACGGCCACCACAATACGCAATTGCGGCTGAAGGCGGCGGGTTGACAGGAAGGTTTCGGCCTTGCGCGCCCAGTTCCAGGAGAGGGTCACCAGCACGCGCTCAAAGATGCGTTTGCCCTGCAGATGCCGGAACAGTGGCGGCCCATCCTCGCTGGTTGCCAGATAGTTTTTCAGCAGCTCATAGAGGATCACACCGCCGATCATGGCAATAATACTCATGATCAAAGGCAGGTTGAAACCATGCCAGACCGACAGGCTGTAATAGGGCGTGTTTTCCCCCAAAACCGAAATCACCGCCGATTTCAGGAACGGCCCGATGGTAAGATTGGGAATGATGCCGATCAGCAGGCAAAGCGCCACCAGTGTTTCGATCGGCCGGCGCATCCAGCGCGGCGGCTCATGCGGCTTGCGCGGCAGATCATGCGGCGGTGCGCCGAAGAAAGTGGAAGATATGAAGCGTACGGAATAGGCAACCGTAAATACGGCCGCTACGGTCGCCACATAGGGCGTGATGGTGTCAAGCCAGGAAACCACATGGGTTTCAATGGCTTCGGCAAAGAACATTTCCTTGGAAATGAAGCCGTTCAGCAGCGGCACGCCCGCCATGGATGCACTCGCCACCATGGCAAGCGTTGCCGTATAGGGCATGGGCCAGAACAGGCCGGAAAGCCTGCGCATGTCGCGCGTGCCGGTTTCGTGGTCGATAATGCCGGCCGCCATGAATAGCGACGCCTTGAAAATGGCATGGTTGACCATGTGGAAGATCGCCGCTACTGCCGCAAGCGGACTGCCAAGACTCAGAAGCGCCGTGATCAGACCAAGATTGCTGATGGTCGAATAGGCAAGCAGGCCTTTCAGATCCTGCTGGAACACGGCAAAGAAACTGGCCAGGAGAAGCGTGATCAGCCCCGCCGAACCAACGATCCAGAACCACTCATCCGTGCCTGCCAGCACCGGCCACAGGCGCGCCAGCAGGAACACCCCCGCCTTGACCATCGTCGCCGAATGCAGATAGGCCGAAACCGGCGTTGGCGCCGCCATGGCATTGGGCAACCAGAAATGGAATGGAAACTGTGCGCTCTTGGTGAAGGCTGCAAGCAGGATCAGGACCAGCACGACATCATACAGCTTGTGGCTGCGCACCAGACTGCCCGACTTCAGCACGACATCGAGATCATAGCTGCCGACAATATGACCAAGCAGCAAAACGCCAGCAAGCAGACAGAAGCCACCAATGCCGGTGACCGTCAGCGCCATACGTGCGCCATCGCGCGCACTGGCATTGTGATACCAGTAGCCGATGAGCAGGAAAGAGAAAATGCTCGTCAGTTCCCAGAAAACGGCAAGCAGGACGATATTGCCCGAAAGGACGACGCCCAGCATCGCACCCATGAAGGCAAGCAGAAAGGAGAAAAAGCGTGGCACCGGATCTTCCGGCGACATGTAATAGCGCGCATAGATGACCACGAGCAGGCCAATGCCGGAAATGAGCATGGCAAACAGCCATGCAAAACCGTCAAGCCGCAATGTTGCATTGAGACCATAGGCCGGAAGCCACTCGATCGAGCCAATCAGCACGCCGCCATCAGCAATGACCGGGTAAAGACTGGCGGTAATCAGGAAAACGACAAGGGCAATAGCCGCACTGAACCAGGCCGACCCGCTATGATCACTGCCACGAAGAAAACCTGTGATTGCACTCGCGATAAATGGCAGGACGATAAGCAGGAATAACATTCTGCCGTCCATCGTCATCTGCCTCCTACTCTTGCTACGCTATCGGACAAACCCACACCCAGACAACGGCAGAACCCGCAGCCAAAATCATGGAAAAGAAATGGAATCAATTTTCGTGACAAATATATTATGATCGGCTCCAACCCCGGTTGGCAATAGCATTCAATGACTTATCATGGCTGAGTCGACATTTTTGCAAGTCTTGGCCCAGCCATTGCAAGGATTAATGCACAATTTTCTTATAATCTGCAGATCAGATGCCGATCAGCTCGAAACGATCAACATCGACAAGCCCCTTGTCCGTGATTTTAAGATGTGGGATGACCGGCAGGGCCACAAATGAAAGTTGCAGGAACGGCTCTTCCAGTACCGAGCCCAGTTCCTCTGCCGCATGGCGCAATCTGCGCAGGGACTCGCGCACATTTTCATAAGGCTCAAGGCTCATCAGCCCTGCCACCGGCAATGCAAGTTCGGCCAGGACCTTGCCGTCGCGCACTACGACCAGCCCGCCTTCAATCTCGCTCAAACGGTTGGCAGCCGCTGCCATATCGGCATCATTCGTCCCCACAATGCAGATGTTGTGGCTGTCATGGCTGACGGTTGAGGCAATCGCGCCGGACTGCAGCCCAAAACCATGCACGAAACCAACGGCAATATTGCCGTTCTTGCCGTGCCGTTCGATGACAGCGACCTTCACCACATCGCGTTCCAGATCCGGCATGACGCCTTCCGGTCCTGTTTCAAGCTCATATTCCAGGTCTTCGGTAATGATCTTGCCCGGCACGATGCCGATCACCCGTGTCTTGCCGCTGTTGGAAGGAGAACGGAAACATGCGGCATTCACATGCGGCGCCTTCACGCTGTTGCGCCCGACGGGGGGAACGGATTTGCGCGTTGCGAAAAGCGCGTCCGAAACCACCCTGCCCGCTGCAAGCACTGTTTCGGCATGACAGCCTTCCAGACTGTCGATCACGACGAGATCCGCGCGCTGGCCGGGCGCAATCAGACCCCGATCATGCAAGCCAAAGGCACGCGCGGCGGAAATGCTGGCAGCACGATAAATGACAAGCGGCTCCACCCCGCCGGCAATGGCGGTGCGGATCAGATAATCGAGATGGCCCTGATCGGCTATGTCCAGCGGATTGCGGTCATCGGTGCATAATGCGACAAAATGCGAATGACGCTCGGTCATGATTGGCATCAAGGCTTTCAGGTCTTTTGAAACCGAGCCTTCACGCACGAGGACATGCATGCCCTTGCGCATTTTTTCAAGCGCTTCTTCCGCACTGGTTGCCTCATGCTCGGTGCGAATCCCGGCTGCGATATAGCCGTTGAGATCGGTCCCGCGCAAAAGCGGCGCATGGCCATCGATATGCCGTCCCTGAAAGGCTCTCAGCTTGGCCATGGCTTTGGGATCCTTGGCGAGAACGCCTGGAAAATTCATGAATTCGGCAAGGCCGATGACCTTTGGGTGATCGACGAAGGGCAGAAGATCATCAATCAGAAGCTCTGCCCCCGATGTTTCCATATGGGTTGCCGGCACGCAGCTTGATAGCTGCACGCGAATATCCATGATGGTGTGGAGCGCACTGTCGAGGAAGAATTTAATCCCCGCAACGCCCAAGACATTTGCAATCTCATGCGGATCGCAGATGACGGTCGTCACCCCTTTCGGCAACACGCAGCGGTCAAATTCATGCGGCGTCACCAGCGAGGATTCAATATGTAGATGCGTGTCGATAAAACCCGGAACGACAATGCGCCCGGAAATGTCGATTTCCTGTTTGCCGCGATAGTTGCCAAATGTGCCGACGATACGCTCTCCGCAGATGGCAATATCGCTTTCCACCAGTTCGCCGGTAACGAGATCGAAAAAACGACCATGTTTCAACACAATATCGGCCGGCACGCGTCCAGCTCCCTGATCAATCATCTGCTCAAGCATGGTCTGTCTCCCTAGTCTTTGACACCAAACTGCCCATTTCTTGATATGACAGCAAGCCCTTAGGCAATCCGGGTCAAAATGACCTCTGGAATTCGGAACAAATAACCGCCATATGGCACGGATCATGACTGACAAGATTTCCACTACCGCCCCTGCCAGAAACGCGATTGCGCGCGATGCGCTTGCGGCACGTTTTCTGCCCATTTCCACTGACAATCCACCGGTTGAATGGCGGGTGGCGGAAGGTCTGACCGATTATGAAGAGGCGCTTGCCTTCATGGAGGCGCGCGTTCAGGCGATCCGCGAGGGAACGGCCGGCGAACTGGTCTGGCTGGTTGAACATCCCCCGCTTTACACCGCCGGCACCAGTGCCAACAGCGCCGACCTGCTCAGCCCCGACCGTTTTCCGGTCTATAATGCCGGGCGTGGCGGCGAATATACCTATCATGGTCCGGGTCAGCGCGTGGCCTATGTCATGCTTGACCTGAAGCGTCGGCGCGAGGATGTGCGCGCCTTTGTGGCAGCTCTTGAACAATGGATCATCGAGACGCTGGCCGAATTCAACATCAAGGGCGAGCGGCGCGAGGATCGCGTCGGTGTCTGGGTGGTACGACCGGAAAAGCCGCGCCTTGCCAATGGTGAACTGTGCGAAGACAAGATTGCCGCCATCGGCATCAGGCTGCGCCGCTGGGTGAGCTTTCATGGCATTGCCATCAATGTCGAACCGGACCTGAGCCATTTTGGCGGCATCGTGCCCTGCGGCATTTCCGACTATGGCGTCACCAGCCTGGTTGATCTTGGCCTGCCGGTGACCATAGGCGACCTTGATGTCGCCCTTGGCAAGGCCTTTGAAAACGTGTTCGGGCCCCGCCAGTCCTGATCTGTAAACCTGATTATCCGGCCATGCCTGATTGAATGGCCTGACCTTGCAGGCTGACCATTCAGCCTGCCTGCTTGAGTTTGCGCTCGCGCATGAAGACATAGATGCCGGAGCCAATGACAATAGCAATGCCAAGCCATTTCGATGGTGTCGGGAATTCGTCAAACAGGATGAGCCCAAAGATCACCGCCATGACGATTTCCAGATACTGGAAGGGCGCCAGCAGCGATGCCGGGGCAAGCTTGCAGGCCTGCACCACCAGCAGATGGCCCAGCATGCCGACGCCTCCCATGAAAAGCAGAAGCGGCCATTGCGCCTTTTCCATCGGCAGCATGAACTGCAGATCCGCAACACCAGACAGCGTGCCAAAGATCATCACGGCAATGCTCACCAGACACCCCCCAATTCCGGCATAGAACTGCATGACAAAAGGCGTATCATTGGCACCGAATTTCCGGTTCAGCATCACATAGATGGCAAAGGTCACGGCCGTGATCAGCGGCAGGAGTGAGACAAAGCCGAAAACCTCAAAGCTTGGCTGGATGACGATCAGCGTACCGATCAGCCCGATCGTCACCGAAGTGATGCGCCGCCAGCCGATTTTCTCATGCAGGAAAAATACCGACAGGATGGTCAGAACCAGGGGCTCGGCGAAAAAGACCGCCATGGCATCGGCAATCGGCATATATTTGATGGAGGTGAAGAACATCACGCCGCCAAGGCCAAGCAAGGCCCCGCGCAGCATATTGCCGAACAGGTGTCCGGTGCGAAACACACCAAAATCGCGCGCAGCCAGCAGAATGAAGGATGTCAGCACCGTCTGGATGAGAAAGCGGAAGAAGGCCAGGGTTGCCGGCGGCATATGCCCCACCACAGCCAGCCATTTCCCCGTAACATCGATCAGCGGCAGCATGAGCGTGCCCAGAACCATCAGGGCCATGCCCTTGACATGCGTTTCGACGCCAGCCGGCGCTTTGCTTTGCATCTTATGCTCCGAGAATTGCGGGATATGCCGATTCGTGCCGCTTGCGCAGGCGCACGGCCCTGTCCTGCTTATGCTGTCAACTTGTCCATGTCGAAAAAAATCGCTTTGCGATAGTCAAATTCATTTGATAAACCCGTGGGCAAGCAGAACGTAAGGCGAACTTCTGTCGCCTTTCACCCCGGCTCGTGGCATCATCATGCCGATTCGCAGGCGCTATTCCGGCCTGGGTCATGATTGGCGCGTTTCACCCGGACATGGAGGCGGTCTCACAGTCAGACAGCCAGGCATTCAGACAGAAAGCATTTTGGTAACGATGGACGACAGCAACGATCTCTTTTCAAGAGTAGTCAACAATGCACGGGAAAGGGCATCGGAACGCGACGCTGCGCGCCCGGCCCCTGCACGCGCTGCATCCGCATCGCAACCGGCAAGCCCTTCCGGCGCGCCGGCCGCCAAGCTTCCCTCGTCTTCGGTTGGCGATGATTACAATGCCTCATCGATCCGCGTTCTGGAGGGGCTGGAGCCGGTTCGTCTGCGCCCGGGCATGTATATTGGCGGTACGGATGAAAAGGCGTTGCATCATCTCTTTGCCGAAGTCATCGACAATTCGATGGACGAGGCCGTGGCAGGACATGCCAATTTCATCGAGGTCAATCTGGATGCCGATGGGTTCCTCACCGTCACCGACAATGGACGCGGCATTCCTGTTGATGAACATCCGCAGACGCCGGGAAAATCAACGCTTGAAGTCATCATGACCAAGCTGCATGCCGGCGGCAAGTTCGACGGCAAGGCCTATGAAACATCGGGCGGCCTGCATGGTGTGGGCGTGTCTGTCGTCAATGCGCTGTCGGACTATCTTGAGGTTGAGGTTGCGCGCAACCGCCGCCTTTATCGTCAGCGTTTTTCGCGCGGCATTCCGCTTGGCGGGCTTGAAGATCTCGGTGAAGTGCATAATCGCCGCGGCACGCGCGTGCGCTTTCATCCTGACCCGGACATTTTCGGCAAAAGCGCCCGTTTTGACCCGCAACGCCTGTTCCGCATGGCGCGCTCAAAGGCCTATCTGTTTGGCGGGGTCGAGATCCGCTGGAGCTGTGATCCCTCTCTGCTTGACCCGAAAAAGGAAGCCACCGAAAAGGCCGTGTTCCATTTTCCGGGCGGCCTGAAAGACTATCTCAAGGCAACGCTTGGCAAGGAACATCAGGTCACGCGTGAAATCTTCTCCGGACGCACCGAGAAACAGGGCGGGCATGGCGCGGTGGAATGGGCCGTGTCGTGGTTTGGTGGTGACGGTTTTGTTCATTCCTATTGCAACACCATCCCGACCGGTGATGGCGGCACGCATGAGGCGGGCCTGCGCATCGTCCTGACGCGAGGGTTGAAAGCCTATGCGGAACTGACCAACAACAAGCGCGCCTCGATCATCACCACGGATGATGTGATGGTCTCGGCTGCGGCCATGCTTTCGGTCTTCATCCGTGAGCCGGAATTTGTCGGTCAGACCAAGGACAAGCTTGCCACGGTCGAGGCACAGCGCATTGTGGAAAATGCCATCCGTGACCCGTTCGACCATTGGCTGGCCGCCTCGCCGCAGGAAGCCTCGCGCCTGCTCGACTGGGTGATCGATCGCGCCGAAGAACGGCTGCGCCGGCGGCAGGAAAAGGAAACCGTGCGCAAGAGCGCAACGCGCAAACTGCGCCTGCCCGGCAAGCTTGCCGACTGCACGCAGAATTCATCTGCGGGCGCGGAACTGTTCATCGTCGAGGGTGACTCGGCAGGCGGTTCAGCCAAACAGGCGCGCAACCGCGCCAATCAGGCCATTCTGCCGCTGCGCGGCAAAATCCTGAACGTGGCAAGTGCTGGCCGCGAAAAACTCACCGCCAACCAGCTCATTGCCGATCTCATTCAGGCGCTTGGCTGCGGCACGCGCAAGAATTACCGCGAAGATGATCTGCGTTATGAACGCATCATCATCATGACCGATGCGGATGTTGATGGCGCACATATCGCCTCGCTGCTCATCACCTTCTTCTATCAGGAAATGCCGGATCTGATCCGCAATGGTCATCTCTATCTGGCCGTGCCGCCGCTTTACCGCATCAGTCAGGGCGGCAAGGTTGCCTATGCGCGTGATGACGAGCACAAGAACGAATTGCTGCGCACCGAATTTACCGGGCGCGGCAAGATTGAAATCGGTCGCTTCAAGGGTCTTGGCGAGATGCGCGCCGACCAGCTGAAGGAAACGACGATGGATCCGGCAAAACGCACATTGCTGCGCGTGCAGATCGACGAAGACTATATCGAAGAAACAAAGAACACCGTCGAAGAGCTGATGGGCACCAAACCCGAAGCCCGCTTCCGCTTCATCCAGGAACGCGCAGCCTTCGTGGAACAGCTCGATATCTAACAGCAAGAACGGCCAGCATCCTGTGCGTCCACCGGGCGCACGGATGTTTCAGGCAATTTTCCTTGATCGCGTGCGCAGGCCTGCCCGCCCACTTTCAGACCGGTTGCGTAGCGCAGGTTGCCGGTTTGGCGTGCGATACGAAATGTCAGTCTTTCTGATTCTGCGCCAGTTCTTCCTGCCGCAGGCGCGCCAGTTCCCGCATGGTGCCGAAACGATGGCGTACATCGCCATCAACCGCCCCGCATTTCTGCCAGATGCCATATCGGCAGCGGAAATAGTCAATCACGCGAATATCCGCCGCAATGCGGCTGTGGCCAATCTCTTCCATATCCAGCAGTGCGTGGATCCGGTCACTTTCGGCAAAGCCCGGCCGCCCGATGGAGGCATCCATCCAGATCGGAATGCCGCGGCGTTCCAGATGGCCAGACAGCCACGGATCATCCACCATCCACATATCGTCCGGAATCGCATGGACGAGATCATCAAACCAGTCCGGCTTCACCAGCACGCCGGCAAAACCGGACAGTTGATCCACATAGCCGCTTTTGACCGGATAGGCCGGCTTGATCAGAAACAGTCCGGCCAGTTCCTTCAGGCGATAGGACAGGCCTTTTTTGCCGTAATGGCCGCGCGGCAGGCGGTCGGGCGCACGGCAGCTGTCGGCAATATCGGGAAAGGTCTCGCCAATGCCGACAATGCAGGTTTCCGGACGCGCCGCCGCCGCGCGCTTGAAACTGGCATGCCAGTGGCGCGGATAAATCCGGTCATCATCACAAAAAAGAACATGTACATTCTGGCCACGCAATTCCCTGATCGTTGGCAGCACCTTGGTCGCAGGCCCATGATCCTCATCAACACGATGAATGCTCACGCCTTCCGGCACTGATGGCAGTGTTCCATCCCAATCGGCAAAGCGTCGGTATGATCTTGGAATATTGATCCTGATTTCATCGACCTTCACGCTCTGGTTCAAAAGTGAAAGCAGGGTTAGCCACAAATGTTCAAAGCGCGGCGGAATCGATGAGAGAGTAACGATCGTCGGAATGGTCAATTCTTGTTCTTCTATCCCTGATGGCCATAGGTGCATTCATGGAGCCTGTATCACGGACAGGCTGAAACATTGTGACAGCCAGTGATAAAGGAGAATTTTTCTTTCGCAACACATAACAAGACAATGAAACACGAGACTGAAACAAATCAGATTGTTGCAAAACACTGGATTGTTCCGACATGTTGGCTTTCTCGCAGTTTCCGGACGGAAAAGCGGTTCCCACTTTTCCTGATCCTGGGCGCAGAATTAAGTGCATCAGGACATTGAGCCGCAAGCCTGTGCTCTCCGGGGAGACCTATCGAGCCAGGAGGGAAATCACATTGCCGGAAAATGCGCGTCTCAGCCCGATATTGGAGCCGACTGCCATTACAAACATGCCCCTGCGAAAGCGCTGTTCAGCCTGCGTGCCATGCCGGAGATCGGGGCCTGCCGCGGACAGAGTACAAGCGGCATATGTACATCAGACAAATTCGCCGGGCAGTGCCCGGCGAACAAGAAGTACGGTTTTACCACCATTTGGCCGGGGTAAAGCGTCCGGCTGCCTGTTCAATGACATAGGCGGTCTGGAACAGTGTCTCTTCTTCGAAAGGACGGCCGATCAGCTGCAGACCAAGCGGCAGGCCCTGGCTGTTGAGGCCAGCCGGAACGGCAATGCCCGGAAGGCCGGCCATGTTTACCGTCACGGTGAAGATGTCGTTGAGATACATCTTGACCGGATCCTTGGCGAGTTCCTCATCGGCAAGACCGAAGGCAGCTGATGGTGTTGCCGGGGTCAGAATGGCCTGAACGCCTTCGGCAAAGACCTTTTCAAAGTCCTGCTTGATCAGCGTGCGCACCTTCTGCGCGCGCAGATAATAGGCGTCATAATAGCCAGCCGACAGAACATAGGTGCCGATCATGATGCGGCGCTTGACTTCCTTGCCGAAGCCTGCGGCGCGTGTCTGTTCATACATGTCGACGATGTCCTTGCCCGGCACGCGCAGACCATAGCGAACGCCATCATAGCGCGCGAGGTTGGACGAGGCTTCGGCAGGCGCCACAATGTAATAGGCGGGCAGCGCATATTTCGTATGCGGCAGCGAAATATCAACAATCTCCGCACCGGCATCCTTCAGATACTGAATGCCCTTCTGCCACAGCTCCTCGATTTCATCCGGCATGCCATCGACGCGATATTCCTTCGGAATACCGATCTTCATGCCCTTTACCGACTTGCCAATGGCAGCTTCATAATCCGGCACAGGCAGGTCTACGCTGGTGGAATCCTTGAGATCCAGCGAAGCCATCGATTTCAGAAGGATTGCCGCATCGCGCACATCGCGGGCTATCGGGCCAGCCTGGTCGAGCGACGATGCGAAGGCAACCGTTCCCCAGCGCGAGACGCGGCCATAGGTTGGCTTGATGCCGACCGTGCCGGTGAAGGCAGCCGGCTGACGGATCGAGCCGCCCGTATCGGTTGCGGTCGCACCGGCGCAAAGCTGTGCGGCGACAGCTGCGGCCGAACCACCCGACGAGCCGCCCGGAACGAGATCGGCATCCGAGCCCTTGGCGCGCCATGGATTCTTGACCGGGCCATAATGAGAGGTTTCGTTGGACGAACCCATGGCGAATTCATCCATATTGAGCTTGCCGAGCATGACGGCGCCGTCAGCCCACAGATTGGCCGTGACGGTCGATTCATATTCCGGCTTGAAGCCATCGAGAATATGCGAGCAGGCCTGCGTATGGACGCCCTTGGTGGCAAACAGATCTTTCACGCCAAGCGGAATGCCTTCCAGTGCACCCGCTTCACCCTTGGCAATGCGTTCATCCGACGCCCTTGCCATGGCGCGCGCCTGGTCATGGGTCACGGTCACATAGGCATTGATGGTCTTGTTGGCTGCATCAATGGCTGAAAGATAGGCTTCGGTCAGTTCCGTCGCAGAAATTGTTTTTGCCTTCAGCTTGTCGCGTGCTTCGGCAATTGTCAGGGCGGTCAGTTCGCTCATGGTCAAATCCTGTCAGTACGCCGCTTCATCGGCGCGATCCGTGCGATGCAAAAGGTCTATTCGACGACTTTTGGAACCACGAAGAAATTGTCTTCCGTCACCGGCGCATTGCCGACAATCGCAGCCGCAATGCCACCATCGGTGACCTTGTCCTCGCGCAGGCGCATTTTCATCGGCGTCACCGACGTCATCGGCTCAACGCCATCCACATTGACTTCATTCAGTTGCTCGACAAAGCCCAGAATTGCATTCAACTCGCCCGTCATGCGCTCGGCCTCGTCATCACTAACGGCGATGCGCGCAAGATGCGCGACGCGCTTGACGGTGGAAATATCAACGGACATCCTGTTCTCCGCAAATCCTTGATCAGCAGGCGGCACATACCGCCCTTACTCGCTATCGGCTATAAAGCCGCGCTGCGGCAAGCGCAACATTTTAAGCGCAAAATGACGCCTGCGATGTCAGAATGCACATCAGGTTCGCGTTTCAAACCGGCGCGGCCCGTCAGGCACGCCGGCGCGCGGATCAAAGCCATATTTCTTGACAAACATATTCTTCATCACCTGCGGATTATCAAAACCATAATAATGCGCCATCTGCTTGAGATTTCTGGAGTGCAGATGATGATTCAGCGCATCATTGTAAAGATTTTCCAGCCGGCAATTGAGAATATAGGTCTTGACCCCACCACGATTGGAAAACAGCCGATAGAGATGCGAACGTGAAATGTTGAACTGCTCCATGACATGTTCAACAGTCAACCTTGGATTGTTGCTGTGCCTATTGATATAATCACAGATGGTATCAACCAATGTATAGCGGTTCTGCCCCAATTCACTGAGGCGGTGATCGAGCTGACTGATGAAAGCGCCCGTGAAGGCATATTTCATATCCCGCATGTGGACACGCGAAATGGTCGGAAAATCACGCTCCAGCTTGTCCAGCAACATGAAGATGATCTCGGATTCCGCATCCGGTTTCAGAACAAATCCATGCAGCCTGGACAGCAATGGATAGCTGATATCAAGCTTTGGGATTGCCAGATGCAGCTCGCATTCAACCTCCACATCCGCCTGACTCACTCTGCTGCAGTCAAAAACAAGGACAGACCCTGCCTCGACATTTAACGGACGACCGCTAAGCTTGCCGCTAATCCTGCCCGTCAGAACACGGACAAAGACATAGGACGTCAGCCCCGAACAGGCGATAAGATTCTGCATCTGCCTGGCCATCTGCGAAGTCAGGCTGATCTTGCCGACGACAGAACTGGAATTGATCGCAGCCTTTTCATCTTGGCGCCGGGCAAAGCCAGTCACTTGAGCGCTGCGGCTTAACATGACCTGCCAAAGACTGTCACGCTGTGCGACCTGTTTCAGAGCCCGACCTAAAATTAAGTTTAGCGATTTCAGTAGTTTATGATTCTCTATGTTTGCAAAAACTACGGAGGATCAGATGAC